>DATAEJ010000078.1:0-9783 GCA_036258095.1 Candidatus Angelobacter sp.
CACCATTTACGTCGCCTTCAAACTGTATTTCCGTAGGCGTCGCGCTCACCAGTCCCGCGGCCACGGATGGATCACCAAGGGCCGGCTGGCTCGCAAACATTGACGGACCGGGATAGCCGCTCATGTGAAGATCGCGGACAGTCTGGTTCAGGAATTCCCGCGCCTGCTGCGTCACATCCAGTTTGCTGGCTTCCGAGGCGGACATTTTCTGCATGGCGGAGATCTGCTGAAAAACCAGCGCCAGCACCGTGAGCAGGACCGCTACGCTGATGAGAACTTCAACCAGCGTGAAGCCACGAAGCGTACCGCGAGATTGCGAAACCGCGGAGCGCTTCATTGAAAATCTCCCCGCAATGTCCGCAGTGTGATGGGACGCGCTAAGGCGGCGCCTGGGCCGGTGGTCCGGCGAGCGCTGACGGTTACGTACTGCGTATTCAATGTTGGACCGGGATCAATGCGCCAGCGAACATCATAGGGAACGCTGCCGTTGCCGGAACAGGCTGAATAAAGCATGGAGTAGCCAGAGTCCGGCGGTTGGGTGAAATCAATCTGCGGCGCGCTTGCCGGCGTAGAGGCGCTCAACGGAGCCGTGATTATTGGGAACGTGTTGCCGTTGCAGTCGGTCATGCTGCTGCTAGCGGCAGCACCGATGGCGCTTTGTGGAATGGCAAGGATACGCTCCATGGTGCTTTCCACCAGGGAGCTTCCTGCGGTGTTGAGGCGGGATTTGCCATTCGAGGCTGCAGCGGTAGCGAAGACTACCATGCCGCCGAGCAGCCCGATAGCCAGCACCGCCAGCGCGATCATAACCTCAACGAGGCTGAATCCCGCGCAGCGTGCCTGTGATCCCGAATTCGTGTTCCTTTTAAGCATTTCCCGCCATTGCGTACTGCGAGCCCCTTGTTACATCCAGCTGCCGCCGCTGCTGGAGGGCTTGAACGTCCAAAGCCTGATGTTCCCGGTGGGCGACACCGTAACCGCCGCGTAAAGAGCTTCATCCGTCGATCTTTCGAGCCGTAGATATTGCACCCATGACACCGCAGCTCCGTTGTACCCCGCGGCGTTCGAGCAGCGTGACACTGAAGACGGCCGCTGGCAGGGAAGTCCCATCGAGTTCCAGGCCAGACCTGAAACTTGGTTGCCCTGGGCGGTGGTGGTTTGAGAGAGGTCCGTGGTCAACGGTGCAAAGCCAAGCAGGTTCGGGTCTAGAGTGACCGGTACGCCCGCGTTGCTGAGCTTGATTTGAGGCGAGAGCTGCAGAACGGGCTCACCCGGATCACAAACTCCGTCGCCATCAAGGTTCAGGCACATACCAGGCTGGGCGATACTGCCGCTGGAAATGATTTCGTAGTAAGCGTTGTCCCGCGTGGCGCGCTGTCGAGAATCCTGGTAGAAGCTGACGATCTGCTGGCCGGCGGCCTTGAGCCGGGCGTTGTCGAGCGTTCTGGTGAGATTGGGAAGCGAGAGCCCGCTCACGACCAGAATGATCGCAAGCACCACCAACGCTTCCGTCAGGCTAAACCCGGCCTGTGACTCTATCCGCCTCACCGTTTTCACATCCGAAGTTTGATTAGAAACTGGCCCGCAGCCCGGCCAAATCCAGCAACGTATTCGCATTTTCATCGATGCAGCCTGGGCCCATTGACCGCGTTGCTCGTGGACTGGATTGGGCTGGTTACTTTAGTACTCAAACATAGTAACGCAGTACCACACCGGTTCCCGGTAAACTGAATGTAAGTAGCTGAAACTAATGACATTAAATTTATTTACAGCGAGAAGTCAAAACGCGTGGATTTCGTACCCGCAGTTGACGAGAATTGGCAAATTTGGGGGCGATGAACTAACGTACATGTCCGAATGGCCAAAGCCAAATATTGGCGACACGGATAATTAAAGAAGCTGGTCTTTGGCGGGCGCGCATCAACGTTTTGAACACTGCGGCGATCGAGTGTGAAACCAATTTCACCGAAAAATGTCGAACTTCAGTCTGGCGATGCTTCAGCCGGCAAGTACCCCAAGTAACTTTACTTAAGCTCAGCTCAAAGCAACTTATCCAGCAACTCGGGTTTGTAGCTGACAACGCAGCTTCATCAACCTTGGAGGGAAAAGGAGCATTCTGCTTTATGCGACGAAAGTTAGGATATTTGCTGAGCATTTCTCTGTTGGGCGCCGCGTCAACGGTATACGGCCAGAATCCAGCACCCAACCCGGACGTGAAAGAAGATCGCAAGGACCTGCGTCAGGACCGGCGCGATTTGAAGAAAGACAATCGAGACATCAAAGCCGACAAGAAAGACGTACAGCAGGACCGAGCCGATATGCGCAACGACAGAAAAGACATTCGGCACGATGAGAATGATCTGGCCAAGGACCGCCGCGATCTTCGGCAGGACGTGAAGAAAGGCGATACAGCGGACGCGAAGAAAGACCGGGCCGACATCCGCAAGGACCAGCGCGACCTCAATAAAGATCGCAAGGACTTGCGTTCCGATCGCCGGGATGTGCATCACGACGAAAAGGACCTGCACCACGACCGCAAAGATCGCAGGCACGACAAGCGAGACATCAAACACGACAAGCGCGACCAGCGCCACGATAAAAAGGCAAGCTGAACCTAGAGGATAATGACAGCCCCAAGCCCAAAGCTAGGGGCTGTTTTCTGCAGTCTACTCAGGGAACAGGATAAGCATGCGGCTGGCCTTTTTCGGTAATGAGCACCACCAGCAACTTCATGCCCTCGCTTTGACTCACATTGACGCCTTCGTGCACGTAAGCAGGCTTCTTCGGGTCTGATTTGAAATAAATCGAGACTCCAGGTTTCATCTCAACCGTGGATTTGCCGACTTCCTGCATGGAGCCGTGCCCTTCGAGCACATAGATGAACTCTTGCCCTGGATGGTAATGCTTGCCCGTTCGAGCTCCGGGTTTGTAATCCGCAACGAACAGCGTAACTTCTTTTCCCGGATCAGCTTCCAACTCCTGCTTCAGAACTACGTTGCGTGCAACCCCCTCTTGAGCGTTCACCGTCGCGTGCCCGAAAGCCCCCACAACTCCGAGTACGACAGCCCCAATTACAAGGATCAGCCCGATGATTCTCATGTCAAGCTCGTTTGTCGGTGTATATGGGCAATGAGTGTAGGCGTGAGCAGCGCCGTTTACAATCGATAGCAGGAGCCACACAGGTCCATGAGAATCTTCCCGCTTTCCGTCTTGCTCATCACAACGGCCGGTTTAACGGCGCAATCAGCGCCATCAGCCAATTCCGCCGCGCCGTCCAGCAATTCCGAGATCCAGCGCAAGATTGAGCGCCAGGTGCGCGTTTCAACAGAAGCTCCGCCGGATGCGCAGGTAGCGATAGGCCAGCGCACCCCAAGCAAGTTCAACGGGTACGACGATCTTCCCGTTACGATCGAGGCCCGCGGTGTGAAGAAGACCATAAACTTTCTCATCGACAAGTCTTCGACAAAACTGCTCTACGTGACTGAACTTGATCTCACTGAGGATCCTTACGCCAAAAACGTGCGCAGGATCGATCTCAGCGGCCGTCCGTTCCGGGGAACAGAAAATGCTCCGGTTACCATCGCCGTTTATGACGATTTTCAGTGCCCATTCTGCGCCAAGATGTACATCACGCTGGTCAACGAGGTAATGCTCCGCTATCGCGATCGTGTCAAGCTCGTGATGAAGGATTTCCCGATCATTGACGCTCATCCATGGGCGATGCGCGCCGCAGTCGATGCTCTCTGCCTGGCTCAGCAGGCGCCCGAGGCGTACTGGCAATTCTCCGATTACGTTCACACGCACCAGCAGGAAGTCAGCAATAAGGTGAAAGCGTCCGGCGGAACTGACCTGAAGGCCGTCGATGCCATTGCTACCGATGTCGCTCAAAAGAGGAATCTTCCGGCTGAACCGCTCCAGGGCTGCCTGGCAAAGCAGGATGAAAGCAAAGTTCGGGCTTCCATGGAAGAAGGGAAATCGCTCGGCGTGGACGCCACGCCAACGCTCTTTGTGAATGGCCAGGAGTTTGCAGGAATCATGACGCCGGAAGCGTTCCGCGACATGGTGGATCGCGCACTGCAGGAGAGCTCTCCGGTCAGGAAATAGCGGCGTTCGCCGGGCCCAGTCAAACATCGCTTACCCAGGCGCGACGACGAAAGTAACAGCACCAGCATGATCAACCCCGGGCAGGTGTGGCGCTCCAGTCTTCCCGGACCTGCGTATTCACTGGCGATTTTCGCTGAACTGGTGCATTGCACTCCGATGCGAACCGAGCCCTCACCTGCTGGACATCGACCAAAGTACTGTATTGTCTGGCCTGGACCAGGAGCATGCTTCCGTGCAACGAGGGAGAACATCCCCAAGGAGCAGAAAGCATGACAGTCACTCATTCCACGGCCATCCGGAGCGTTGCCGCCCTGCTGTTTCCGGTTGCCGTGATGCTCGTTTCCGGCTGTGCGGGAGCCGCCGCGACGAGAGGCTACACCTTTCACGCCAACAACATCACCCGAGTAAGTTACGATCCGAAACTTTGCACGCAGCTGCCCGACGGCGCTTTCCGTTGCAAAAATGTTGTATTCACCGTTAACGCCATCGCACCGGAGCAGAAGTAGCAAGCATCAACTGCGAGCCAGGCGTCCCACAGAAATCTCAGAAACGAAAAGGAGCGACCTTGCGGCCGCTCCTTTCCTGCTTTGGACGGGAGGAGATATCTCGGATCATGCAGCGTGGGCGTGCGCGTGCGCCATTGGTTGCGGAGTGCTTGCCGCCAGTACAATCGCGCGCACGTCGGAATCAAAGCAACAATCGGCGGCACCGGCGGACAGCGCCTGCGCCCACATCTTTTCGTCCGCCAGGCGGTGTGTGCAGACCAGCTTGGTTGACGGGAATTCCTGCCGCAACTGCACGACTTCAGGAAGCGTGCTGAGTTCCAGGTCCACCACGGCGACGTCGGCACGATTGCGTGCAATTGCCTGGCGCAGGGCCTGAACACTGTCGACCGAGTTCACCACGCGGAAATGGTGCGTAAGGGCCTGGGCCAGCGATTCACGCCTTTGTCCGCCGGGCTGGGCAATAACGACACTGAGTGGTTTCATAAAGTGCTTCCTTCAGGTGACGTTAAGCGAAGGCGGCCACTGTAAGGCCGTTTGAACTTCGCGGCGACTTTCCAATTCACTGCAGGTGCAGCCTGCAGGTATTAGAGGGAGGATTACTTTCGCGCCGAAGCCTGGTTTTCGTAGGCCTCAGGTTGCAGTTTTCCGTTTTGCTTCAGGAGGATCTCAACCTTGCCTTCTGCTTCTTCCAGTTCTTTCCGGCAGGAGGAAGAGAGCTGCATTCCTTCTTCAAAGAGTCTCAATGCCTGTTCCAGCGGGACGTTTCCCGTTTCCAACTCATTTACTATTTTTTCCAGGCGTTGAAGACAATCTTCAAATTTGGGCAAGCGTCAAAAGCTCCAACATCATTCTACCGCCGATCAGGTGCAGCGGTTGTGGAAATCCACCGGGAAAAAGGACAGGGGCGTAGCACGAGAAACGCACGAGATGAACTGCTGTTCAGCAGCTCACTTCCCAAAATGGTTTTCTAAAAGATTCTTAATGGCGGTCCGAAGGTTTACCCAACGGCCGCTGCCGATCCCGAGATTCCGTCGAGAACCTCGATAGCGGATTGGTAGCGTCCCAGTGGAGCCGCGACCTGTGCACCCTGAACCAATCCTCGCACCTGGCGCAGCATCTCGCGCGCAATCTGGATTCCTTCAGCTCGGGCCGCTTCCGGCGTGGGCGCTTTGGCCATCCGCTCAATGATGTGGTCCGGCACTGAGACCCGGAGTTCGTTTTTCATGAACTCGGCATTGCGTACGCTGGTCAGCGGCCAAATCCCCGCCAGCACGGGAATCCTGTGGTGCTCAATCCGACGCAGAAATTGCTCGAGCAAGGCCACGTCAAAAACCGGCTGGGTCACGGCGAAGTCGGCACCCGCCTCCACTTTGTATTCGAAGCGGCGGATCTCTTCTTCTATGTTCACGATTCCAGGGTTCGCGCCCACCCCGATCACGAACTTCGTTCCGCTTCCGATCGGATTATTTCCAATATCGAGCCCGTAATTCAAGTTATGGACAATATTCACAAGTCCAATCGCGTCCACATCGAAGACTGCTGTGGCGTCGGGATAATTCCCCATTTTGGGAGGATCGCCGGTGATGCATATCAGGTTATGCATCCCGATCGTGTAGCAGCCGAGCAACTCGCTTTGCATGCTCAAGACGTTTCGGTCGCGGCACGTAAAATGAAGCACCGTCTCTATGCCGGCCTGCTGCTGCACCAGGGTGCAAAGCGCCAGGTTGCTCATGCGTGCTGAGGCCCGTGGGCTATCGGGAATATTGATGGCATCAATCCCCGCCGCTTTCAGGAATTTGGCGCCTTCCACTTCCTTGCGATAGTCGATTCCCTTCGGCGGAACAATTTCCACCATGGTCACGAATTCACCTGCGGCGAGCTTGCGGCCCAGCTCTGACCGCTGTGCCAGCTGCGGTGGCGTGATACTCGACTCACGCTTCCGCTCACCGATGACCTGGAACTGCGGTGCGCGTCCCTTCGCATCCGCCATCCGCAGCCCTGACTTCATGCTCTTGATGTGCTCGGGCGTGGTCCCGCAACAGCCGCCCACCAGCGCCACGCCCGCACTCACGAACTTGCGCGCATAGCTCGCCATGTATTCCGGCGAGCAAAGGTAGATGTTCCGGCCTTCGATATTCCTCGGCACACCAGCGTTTGGCTGAGCCGCTAGGGGCTTGGTCGTCAGCCGCCGCATGCGTTCAATCGCCTCCAGCATCGCTACCGGACCCACGCTGCAATTGCAGCCAATCACATCCGCGCCCCACTCCTCCAGCTTCGCCACGAACGTCTCGGGGCTCGCGCCATCCAGGCAGTTGCTGTCTTCATCGATCGTTACCTGTGCCACCACGGGGAGCTCTGGGTTCACGTTTCTCGACGCCAGGATGGCCTGGTGCAGCTCTTCGAGATACCCAAAGGTCTCCAGCATCACCAGATCAATACCGCCTTCCGCCAGTGCGGCGATCTGCTGGCGGAAAGACTCCCGGGCCTCCTCGCGCGACGTTTTGCCCAGCGGTTCAATCCTTATTCCCAGTGGCCCTACTGAACCCGCGACGAGAACATCCGTAGCCAGCTTCTCGTTATGCGCACGAGCGGCTTCGCAGGCAAGCTGGGCGCCTCGCAAATTGATTTCATGGACCTTCTCTGCCAGCCCGTGCCGCGCCAGTCGGAACGAATTTCCGCCAAACGTGTTCGTCTCAATGATCTCCGCGCCCGCTGTCAGGTACTCATGGTGGATCCCGCGGATCAGGTCCGGCTGCGTAAGATTCAACTCGTCATAACACTTGTTGATAAACACACCTTTCGCGTACAACAGCGTGCCCATGGCTCCATCACACAGCACGGCAGCCTGCTTCAGTCGGGATCGTAGGTCCTTGGCCATTGCTCTCAATCTTTCAGCATACCGTAAACCCTTGCGATTCTCACCGATTCAGCTGCTGATCGGTTAAATCAGGGCTGCCAGCGGCAGAATCCTTGGTTCGCCCGGGTGAGAAGGGAAGCATCCGTTTCGCAACCGGCTTCCGTCTTACTTCCCTGTGTTCCAGTATCGCGCCCCATCGCCCGACTCGGGGCGGTACACGCCGCAAAGATTTCGCTGCAAGGAACGCGCTCGCGCCCGTTCTTAACGGCGGAGAGGCGCGTAAATCCCTCTGTTATAATCGCCGTTTCATCTCAAAGGTTCAGGTATATCAAGCGAATGCGTGTATCGGTGTACGTTTTGGGAGCTCTGGCCGCCATCTTTGTGGTCGGATGTGGCTCCAGCAGTTCCAGCAGCACCACGGTCAAGCCAAGTGGTCTTTCGAAGCGGGTTCTGATTTCCAACCAGTCGCAGAACGCGCTTTCCATGCTGAACGCCTCCAAAGACACCCTGTTCCGAACGATTAGCGCCAGCGGTCCCGGCAAAATGGTTCATTCGGGTAATTTCACCGCCATCCTTTCTGCTAGTCCGGAACTCCAGGTTTTTGACGGCACCACCGAGCAGATATCCCAGACTATATTGCTTCAGGACGTCCCGAGTGACGTCATCTTGAGTCAGGATGGCGGCATCGGGTGGGTAGCCGAACGAAATTCCAGCATCGTTCAAGTGGCAAGTACACTGAACGGAACCGTTGCCGCCAGTATTCCAATTCCCGACGCTAATAAGCTGGTGATGGGCCCGAATTTCACTCGCTTTCTAGCCTTCAGTGACGATCCCCAGCATGCGTTGTCGAATCCAAACGCCTTTTTCGTGGTAGACGCCAAAAGCAACGTCGTCACTCCCGTCACGCTTGCGCCCGGCGACCAGCCGATCAATGGCGTCTTCAACGCAAGTGAGAACGTTGTTTTCATCATGAACTGCGGCACGGCCTGCGGAGGTACCGCCGCGCCCAGCGTCGTGCGTGTGGATCTTACCAATCTCGCTTCGCCGCAGATCAGTGCGCACATCCCGGTCACGGCCGCCACGGTCGGTTTGATAAACTCCAGCACACTGTATGTCGCCGGAACGGCGGTCGGCGCGCCAACCGGGACTTTGCAGGCCATTGACACCAATTCGCTGGCCGTAGCGCCCGGCATCACCAACCTGCCGAACGGATTTCAATCGCTAATGGCTCTCACTGCCAACCAGCGCCTGTTCATCGGCTCCACAGGATGCACGCCTGGTGCACCTGACGCCAACAATCGAGTCACCGGCTGCCTCGCCATCGCAGATATCTCCGCCGCCACTCCGCCTGCCGGCGGCTTTCCCGTTACCATTCCGTCCGAGCCGCGTTTCCGGCAGAACTTTGACGTCACCGGTCTCCAGCCGATCTCCGGACGCACCGTTGTGTATGTAGTCCAGGGCGGAGAAATCGACTTTTTCGATTCCACCACCAGCGCCGTCTCCAGCACCATCACACCGGTTGACATCCCCGGCCTCGCCTTCAGCGTCGTGCAGATCGATCCGTAAGCTTCCTTGGTCTCCCGGGCGAAGCCCGTTTGTGGAATCCCGAGCGGCGCGAGTGATCCTTATATTCTGACTGCCCATGAGGGCCACACGACTGCAGCCTGGTAATTGCCGACCCAGAAGACCCCTGTCGGCCCGGTACGCGACTTTGGCTATGACGCGCGATTTCGGAGACACCGCGATTCGGCGATTTCGTCACGCCACCTGCTTCGGCTTTTCCACCACCTTAGGCGTGAGCTTTACATACACCTCGCCGTTTCGCACTTCCACGGGATGACACTCGATTTTGTTCTCTGCAGGGCCCGCTACAACGCGGCCTGTCTTGATATCAAACTGAGATCCGTGCCATGGACACTGCACGGTGCAGTTCACCAGCGCGCCGTCAGAAAGTGATCCTCCACGATGCGTGCAGGAATCGCTGAACGCAAACAGCCCTTCCGGGCACTTGCCGATCACCACGCGCTGCTGGCCTACGCGTGCAAGCAGCATCTGCCCCTGCGCCAGTTCGCTCTGGTTGCACGCCGGGCGGTCCCAGCCAGTGAGTTCCCTCTCTTTCAGCTTGCCCGCGCCCGCATACCGGCGATCAACCCCGATCTGGTTGCGATAAACCAGCGTGCCGCCAAGCCATCCCGATATCCCGATCATCACCACGCCGATGGCCATCAGCATCAGCGCAACCTTGTCCGGTTCCGTTGCGGGCGATCCCTGCCGGTAGGCGGCAGTAATAAAGATGATCAGCGCCAGCACGTTCAG
>DATAEJ010000079.1:0-9564 GCA_036258095.1 Candidatus Angelobacter sp.
TGACCAGACCGGCGACTAGTGAGCTGCCCCAGTCACGCAAGAAAAGAATCAGCACGCAGGAAGACAGCACCAGCCCGATCAGAATTGCGTCCCGTACGCTGCTGATCGAGTCGCGCACAATTCCGGACTGATCATAGAAGCTCCGCACGTGAACACCTGGAGGCAGGTTGCGCTGAATCGCGGCTATCTCCCTATTGACCGCATCTGCGACCGCCACCGTATTGCTGTCCGGCTGCCGATTGATATTGATCAGGACAGCGGGCTTCCCTTCCGCACGGACCATCGTATACACCGGTTTTACCGCACGCTGCACAGTTGCAACGTCCCCGAGCCGAACCGGGACGCCCGCGGTTGTGGTCTTAACAACCAGCTTTGCGAGTTCATCGGGGCTGTGAACCTGACCGCTCACAAGTCCAAGCACGAGCTGGTGGTTGCGTTCAATGAGTCCGGGAGAATCAATGACATTGGCAGCTTTGACCGCGTTCAGCAGGTCGGTCACGGTGGCGGAAGCCTGCAACAGCTTCGCGGGATCCGGAGTGATGTGATATTCCGGCTCCTGTCCTCCCTGAACAACCACGGTGGCAACACCGTCCATACGATTCAGCCGCGGAGCGATCTCGTAAGTTGCCATTTCCCAGAGCTGAGTCTGTGAGACGTTGTCCGCAGTCAGGCTGTAGCCGAGAATCGGGAATGAGGCAAACGTCAGCCGGTTAGCGGTGATTTTTGTTCCCTGCGGCAGGTCCGTTTCAATGCGTGCCAGAGCGGCATTCACCAGCTGCAGAGTCTGGAACATATCTACTTTCCAGTCGAAGAACAGGTTCAGTTCCGCCGAGCCGCGGCTTGTGGTCGACCGAACCGACTGCAGCCCGGGAACGCTGTTCACCGCCTGCTCCAGAGGGCGGGTCACGGTCACCAGCATCTGATCAATGGGCATAACGCCTGCGTCAGCGCCGACCACGATGCGAGGGAAATTCGTTTCCGGGAAAACGGAGACCGGAACCGTGAACGCGAGATATGCGCCCACCAGAGTGACAACCGCGATCAGAAAAATCAGCGATTCGGAATGGCTTTCAAACCAATACCGCTTCTCGCCAAAGCTCTTTTCCGGATTAACGATTGGGCCTCGGGCCATTTCAGTCAGTGTCCGCCCTGGGCTTTGCCGCCGGTTTGTGCGCAGGAGCAGGAGCTTCGTCACTTTCGGCAGCCTCGGCTGGTTGTATTTTCACCTTGGTTTTATCGGGCAGACCGTAGGCCCCGTTGCTCACCACACGCTCACCGGGTTTGAGACCTGAAGTGATTTGTGCGTCCCCCGAGGTAACAATGCCGGTTTTCACTTCACGCTGGTTTGCCATGTTGTTATCATCCACGACCATTACGTGCGCTTGCCCCTGGCTGGAGTCAAGCAGCGCAGCTGCCGGAACCACGAGCGCATCGTGCACCGTCTGTGCCTCAATGGCGATCTGGGTGCTCATTCCGGGACGCAATTGCTGGTCAGGATTTGCTGCCTCAGCCCAAATCTCAACCGTCGTGCTGTTGGGATCCAGCGCCGGGCTTACGATTGTGACCGTCGCAGGATACTTCCGGTCTGAACCTGAAAC
This sequence comes from Candidatus Angelobacter sp., assembly GCA_036258095.1. Classification (GTDB taxonomy): domain Bacteria; phylum Acidobacteriota; class Terriglobia; order Terriglobales; family Acidobacteriaceae; genus Angelobacter. The sequence goes on from DATAEJ010000079.1 coordinate 1,599, forward strand.
AGTGATGCTGGCTTTGTCTCCCTTGCGCAACAGGGAGGCGTCGGATTGCGAAATGTGTGCCTTCGCAATCACCTGGGAAAGGTTCATGACGGTCAACAGTGGCACTGACGCGGATGCCATCTCCCCCGGATAGAGCGGACGGTCAGTGATGACTCCGTCCATGGGGCTGCGGATCTGGGAATAGCTAAGTTGCGCTTCAGAGGCCATGAGCTTGCCTCGCGCCGACGTAAGCTGGCCACCGGCAGATTTGACCGTGGATTCTTTTCCCACAGCGTTGAGAGAGTCCATATGCTTCTTCGCTGTGTTGTAGGCCGTTTTAGCCTGGGCAAGTTGGACCGCCGCAGCGTCCAGATCCTTCCGCGGTAATGCACCCTGCTTAAAAAGGTCTTCGCGACTTGTATAGAGCTTCTGCGCGGCGTCAAGCTCCTGCTGCGTGGTTTGCACTTCCAGTTCGCTCTTTTCCACTTCTTCCGGAAGTGCGGCTTTCACGTTGTTGTTGTAGGTGGCTTCCGCCTGCTCGAACGCACCCTTGTTATCAAGAGCGGCCGCGGAGAGATCGCGGTTTTCAAGCTCAGCCAGCAACTGCCCCTGGTGTACCTTCTGTCCACGGTTCACAAAGAACTTCTTGACCGGCGCGCTGATCTTGGGGGTAATGATGGATTGAGCGACAGGAAAAATGACGGCGTCAGCGGTCACCACCCGCGAGATATCCGCCCTTTTCGCTGCTGTGACCTGCACTGCGACTTCCGGCTGCTGTTCTTCTTCCTTCTTGCTGCAGGCGATCAGCGAAAGGCAGCATAGGCCCACGACAAAAGTTCGGATTAGTGAGTAGTTTCCCATGGAGAGAAGAGTCACATTGTACCTGTAAGGGTCTGCAGATCAGCGAGCGCGGCGCGATATCGGACCACGCCATCACTCCAGGCATTGCGCGCCTGAGTCAAAGTGTTCTGTGCGTCCACAACTTCGAGTACCGTGGCTTCCCCACCGCGATAACGAAGGTTGATGAGCCTGAGGCTTTCGGCTGCGAGATCCGCAGAATCCTTTAGCAATTGAAGTTCCGAGAGTGCCGCGCTCGCCTCGGCGTGCAGTGTTCGCATGTCCGCCAGCAGCTTGCGCTGCGCCAGAGATAGCTCGCGCTGTGCCTGTTTCTGCCGCAAACCCGCCTGGATGACTTTGCTGCGCGTTGCACCCCAGTTCCAGATCGGGATATTCAGTGTGGCTGATGCCGCGTAACCCAGGTTGTTCACGCCATCGGGACCGCGGGTGGCGAACTGCGGAGCGTCGATACCGTAGAAATAGTCGAGAGTCAGCGATGGCAGAAAGCCGGCGCGGGCCGAACCAAGCTCATGGCCGGCGGCGTTCAACTCTTCCGTGGAAAGGCGCACATCGGCATTGTTCTTCTGCGCGGCCCGGGCGAATTCGTCAAAAGCGGCAAGCGGCGGAGCCAGTTCAGAATCGTCAACCACCGTGTAGTTTTCGTCGAAATTCGGAAAGAGCAGGACAGCGAGATCCAGTCGCGCCTTGTCCATGGCGAGTTGGGCTTCGCGGAGGTCGCGTCCGCGATCATTTGCCTGGATCTGTGCCTTGATCACATCTGAGTGGGCGACCTCTCCACCATGCTCGAGTTTGTGGCTGAGATCGAGAAAGCTTTGCGCTTCGGTTGCACCCAGCTGTGCGTTGGCGTACTTCCGCTGCGCCGACAGCAGCCCGTAGTAATCCTGGACAACGGTGACCACCAACCCACGCGAGGCGATCTCACTCTTGACCCGGGCCACCGCTTCGAGTGCCTGAGCGCGCCGATAGTCGGTCCACTGGACAACGCTCAGGTTTTGTTCCACAACGCCCTGACTGACGTATTCGTGAACAGCGTTATTGGCAATGAAAATGGGCGCTGCCGTTGTTGTTGAAGCCGGGTTGCCGGTGACCGAAATTGTTGCGCCGCTGCCCTGGGTGTAGATGAATTGGTTGTGGAAATTCACGCTGGGCAGCAGGCCGGCGCGAGCCTGAACGGTGTCCTGATGTGCGACCGCAAAATCCGTGACCGCAGCCTGGAACTGTGTGCTATTGGCGCGCGCACGGCTGAGCGCGTCCTGTAAGGTGAGGGTAAGCGGCGCAGACGGTGGCTGCTGCGCAACTGCAACAAATACGAAACTGCTGGCGGCTAAGCCCAACATAACCCCTCGAAGATTCACGCACCCTCCCGGCGTTTGAGGACAACATCAGATGGTCTTAAGATACTGATAATAGATGCAGAACAGCAGATCAGGAACACGGCTTTATCTATAATTTACGAGCACCCAGCATGCGATCGGTTTGGCACAAATTTGCGGCTTGCGCGGCTCTGGTAGCCTTCTGCGCGGCCCTGGGAGTATGCAGGGTTACGTTCATCCCCGACTCCCGAGCGCAAGCAACTCCGTCTACCGGCTGCCATGAGCATCGTGCCCCTTCTCCGGAACCTGCAAAGAAGTGCTGCTTCTCCGGAACGCAGTCCAGTCCAGCCATGCCGGTTGCATATCTCGATCTGAGTGGAAATGCGATTTTCTCCGTCGGTGAAGCAGTGACTGCTCGGATCGATAGGCGACTCGCGTTGTCCTCTGCCTTGCTTTCCGATACTCCACATCCATCGTTACATCCTGTTCTGCGAATCTGATCCCGTTCTTACGCTCCTGCATTTAGTGCTCGCCAATTGTGGCAGCCATCATCTCTTCACCAGCAACTTCAAAAAAGGATCGGATGTCCAGACTCCTGTTGACCGCAATCTGCGTGCTTGTTTTCTGCGCGTATCCAGACGCATTCGCTCAGAGCACAGCACACGAACACCACCAGCATTCCCCGCAATCGGACGACATGGCGGAGCACCAGCATCACTCGTCGTCGCCGACGCATGCTCATGTCGTGGACTCGGAATCCCAGGAGCCAGCCGATTTCATCAACGCGATCCTGATGCATACCACGCCGGGAACCAGCGCAGAACCCAACTCCGTGAAAGAACCGATGTACATGCAGCCATTCGGCTCCTGGATGTTCATGTTCCACGGGGCTGCGTTTCTCAATTTCCAGCAACAAAGCGGACCTCGTGGCGGCGATAAAATCTTTTCCACCAACTGGGCCATGCCGATGATCCAGTACCGCAAAGAGCGCAGCCAGCTTACGTTGCGCGCCATGTTCAGCCTTGAGCCCGCGACCGTGACTCACCGCGTCTACCCGGAGTTGTTTCAGCAGGGCGAAACGGCGTTCGGGCGGCCGATCACTGACGGGCAGCATCCGCATGACTTCATGATGGAGATTGCCGGGCTTTACGATCACCGTCTTGGGCGCAATGCTCTGGCCTCGTTCTACGCCGCTCTGGTGGGCGATCCCGCGATGGGACCTGCAGCTTATGAACACCGCATGTCCGCCGCCGAGAACCCGCTGGCGCCGCTGGGTCACCATCTGGAGGACTCCACGCATATCGCCAATGACGTGCTTACTGGCGGATTCGCCTACAAACGATTTCGCATCGAGGCTTCCGGTTTTCATGGGCGCGAGCCGGACGAGTTTCGCTGGAACCTGGATGCCGGAGCGATCGATTCCTGGTCCACACGGCTCACTGTTCAGCCGGGACAAAAATGGAGCGGTCAATACTCGTTTGCGCACCTGACCAGCCCCGAACAACTGCATCCGGGAGAGGACGTCCAGCGTATGACGGCGTCGATTATGTATAACCGGCCGCTGCAAAGCGGGAACTGGTCCTCGCTTATTTTGTGGGGACGCAATCATGCACTCTCCTCGGGCCTGAACACAAACGGCTACCTCTTGGAATCAACCCTGCGTTTCGCACGGCACAACAACGTATGGACGCGGATCGAAAATGTGGACCGTACCACGGAGCTGCTGCTCGGCGGGCAACCTGAACCTCCGGGATTCGACGAAGACTTCCTGGCTCGCGTGCAGGCCTATACATTTGGTTACAGTCGCGAGTTCCCATTCTTTCCCGGCGTTTCGACGGCGATCGGTGGTCAACTCACGTTTTACACCAAGCCGGAAAGCCTTACGACTCTCTACGGACAACATCCGATGGGTGGAGTAATATTTTTGAGAGTCCGTCCTGCCGGTAACATGCACCATCATTAGAAGAGGAGCGTATTCATGGAAGAATCGCGTCGCGGTTTTATTCTCGGCAGCTCTGCTGCTTTGGCTGGAACAATCATCGCACCAGTTGGTACGCTCCCTGCCCTCCAAACTAAAAAGGGCCAACCGAGCGAGGAAGAGGATGTCTCGACCAATGAAGATCTGATGCGCGAGCACGGAGTTCTCAATCGCGTGCTGCTGATTTATGACGAAGCCAACCGCCGGATCTCCACTGGCAAGCCGGACCTGGATCCGCAAATTGTGACCAAGGCTGCGGGATTGATCAAGAAATTTATCGAAGAATACCACGAGAAGCTGGAAGAGAATTACCTGTTCCCCCGGTTTGAGAAAGCCAACAAACTTGCAGACCTGACCAGAGTTTTGCGCGCACAACACGCCGCTGGTCGGACGGCCACCGACCGGATCATCTCTTCTGTAAAAAGCAAAGACCTGGATGCTGCGACTACGGCGATGACTGCATTCGTTCGCATGTATCGGCCGCACGAGGCGCGCGAGGATACTGTGCTGTTCCCTGCCCTGCACTCGATCGTCAGCAAGCATGAATATGACGCCCTGGGTGAAGAGTTCGACAAGATCGAACAGAAGACTTTTGGCGGAGATGGATTCGACATGGCTGTGGACCAGGTCACCGCGCTGGAGAAGCAGATGGGAATCTACGATCTTTCGCAGTTCACGCCGAAGTAGCGCTCTTCGGCGCTCTTCCGCAGCAACGGTAGGAAGCGGCGTGCTCGTGACATCCATCACACTCCGTCGCCCATGGGCCCTGTTAGATTTTCGTTGAGCCAGCCTGTTCAGAGGTCGTTGAATACTTTCGTCTTTTATGACTCTGTGCAGATGAGGTAACGAGACCAGATGGATAGCACCCTGCTCCTTCACCGATTGCATTTCGCCTTTACCGTCACGTTCCATTACTTGTTTCCTCAGCTCACCATGGGACTTGCTCCCCTGATTGTTGTCCTGAAGACCATGGCCCTGCGTACCGGCAACGATCAATACAATCATGCTGCTCGTTTTTGGGCGAGGCTCTTCGGCATCAACTTCATCATGGGCGTGGTGACTGGAATTCCCATGGAATTTCAGTTCGGCACCAATTGGTCCCATTTTGCGCGCCTCACCGGCGGCGTTATCGGCCAGCCGCTGGTCATGGAAGGCGTATTCGCTTTCTTTCTTGAATCGGCATTCCTTGGGCTCTTTCTCTATGGTGAAAAGCGGCTTAGCCCCAAAGGTCACTGGTGGGCGGCTTTCATGGTTTTTCTCGGATCGTGGATCTCGGCCTATTTCATCATCGTGACCGACGCCTGGATGCAGCACCCTGTCGCTTTTGAGCGCGGCGCCGATGGCCAGTTCAACGTGGTCAGCTTCTGGGGGCTGCTGCTGAATCCGTGGGCGCTCGTACAGTTCGCCCACAACATGTGCGGCGCCGTGATCACCGGAGCATTTGTGATGGCGGCGATTGGAGCCTACTACCTGCTGGAAGGCAAGTTCACGGAACAGGCCAGGATTTATGTGCGCGTCGGCGTGATTGCAGGAGTCATCGCCAGCATTGCTGCGGTCTTCCCCACGGGAGACGCGCAGGGCCGGTTCACTGCTCAGCATCAGCCGGTCGCAATGGCAGCCATGGAGGGCCTGTTCAAAACGGAAACCGGTGCGCCGATTGTGATCCTCGGTCAACCTGACGAAGAGCACCAGCGCATCGACAATCCTCTCGCCGCGAACAAGGTTCTGAGTTTCCTCATCTACGGCACGACGGCGGCCGAAGTTAAGGGTCTGAACGAATTCCCGAAGGACGTCTGGCCCACGAACATTCCTCTGCTTTACTACAGCTACCACATCATGGCGGGATTGGGGACTCTGTTCGTCGGCGTAATGGCTCTTTCCGCCTTCCTCCTCTGGCGAGGAACGCTGTTCACCTCGCGCTGGATGCTCTGGATCATCATGCTTTGCCTGCCATTTCCGTATGTGGCGAACACCGCAGGCTGGCTGACCGCAGAAGTGGGCCGGCAGCCGTGGCTGGTTTATGGCCTGATGCGCACCACTGAGGGCTACTCGAAATATGTGCATGCCGGCAACAGCCTGTTCACGCTGATCGGCTTTATGGGGATGTACACGGTTCTGGCGATTCTGTTTCTTGCTCTCATGCAGCGTGAGATTGGCCACGGGCCCAGCGCAACACCGCCGCATGAACTCGGCTCGGGCATTCCCATCACAGTAGCGTAGGAGGAGCGCATGGTCTTTGTCTGGTTCTGGCTTGTGGCAATCATGATCACCGGCTACGTGGTCCTCGATGGTTTTGATCTCGGCGCCGGAGTGCTGCACCTGTTTATCGCGCGCACGGATGAAGAACGTCGCACGGTCATCCGCACCATTGGCCCTGTGTGGGATGGAAATGAAGTGTGGCTGATCGCTGGCGGGGGAACTCTCTACTTCGCCTTCCCGCTGCTCTATGCGTCCGGCTTCAGCGGCTTCTATCTGCCGCTGATGATCGTGCTCTGGCTGCTCATTCTGCGCGGCATTGGCGTGGAGTTGCGCATGCACATGGATTCGCCCGTTTGGCGCGGCTTCTTCGATGGCTGCTTTGCCATTTCCAGCATTTTGCTCGCCGTATTCTTTGGCGCAGCGCTGGGCAACGTGATCCGCGGCGTGCCTTTGCAGAAGGACGGCTACTTCTTCCTGCCGCTCTGGACTAACTGGAACGTCGGCCGCGAACCAGGAGTGCTCGATTGGTACACGGTCATCGCCGGCGTGGTAGCTCTCATAGCATTGGCCTTGCATGGTGCGAACTACGTCGCTCTCAAAACATCCGGCGAATTGAACGCACGTGCACGGCGCGTGAGCGGAATGCTTTTGCCGGCTCTCGTAGTCGTCACGATAATCAGCCTGGTCGCAACTCTTTCCATCCGTCCGGAACTGCTCACCAACTACCGGAACTTTCCAGTGCTCTTCATCGTCCCCGCACTGGTCGCGGCCGCTCTCTTCGGCATCTTCAACTTCCGCCGCCGTAACCAGGAACTTGCCACTTTCTATTCGTCGGCTGCATATCTGGTCTTCATGCTCGTGGGAGCGGCGGTTGCGGTATATCCGAACCTGCTCACTTCCACCACCGATCCTGCGCTGAACATTACCGTCTATAACGCGCATACCGGTGCATACGCGCTGCGTGTTGGCCTGATCTTCTGGAGCATCGGCATGGCAGTGGCGATTGGCTACTTCGTGTTTATCTACCGCATGTTCCGCGGCAAAGTGGAACAGCAGGCAAGCGGCGGCGGATATCTCTGATCCCTTATACTTGCTGCCGTGTCGAGTGAAGACATCCTCTCGCGGCAGCCGCCTGCCGCTGACGATCGCATCGCCTACGGCTCCGATCCCAATCAGTTTTTTGATCTCCGCATCCCGGCAGGACACGGACGGCATCCGATTGTCTTCTTCATTCATGGTGGCTACTGGCGCGCGAAATACGATTTGACCTACGGCGGACATCTCTGCCACGCTCTGACACTCGCGGGCATTGCTTCCGTGAATGTCGAGTACCGGCGCGTCGGCAATCCTGGCGGCGGATGGCCCGGAACTTTTGACGACATTCGTCGCGCCTATGCTGTTGTCCGTGAGCGCCAAGCGCAGACGCACCCACTTGATCTTCGGCGACTCTGCGTCGTCGGTCACTCCGCCGGAGGTCATCTTGCGCTCTGTCTTGCTACACATGAAACAAGCGTTACGCATGCGATCTCTCTGGCCGGCGTTCTCGATCTACGCCGCGCTTGGGAATTGCACCTGAGCAATGACGCCGTTACCGAGTTCCTTGGCGGCTCACCCGCAGAAGAGCCCGATCGCTACCGCG
>DATAEJ010000080.1:0-48060 GCA_036258095.1 Candidatus Angelobacter sp.
ATGTCGAACATGGACGCGATCAAGGCAGCCACGTCGCGCGCGGCAGAGTTGCTCGAGAAAAATGGCGAGCTCGGTGTGGTCGCGTCGGGCGCATTGGCTGACGTGATCGCCGTGCAGGGCGATCCGCTCCGCAATATTGAAGCGCTCAAGCAGGTGAACTTCGTGATGAAAGATGGCAAGGTATTCAAGCAGGCAGGGACGAATTTAAAAGGGGCAACGGAGTAGCAATGGCCACAGCAGCAAAACGGGTTTCAGGGTCACGTTCGGGTAGTTCGTCGTCGTCCACGGCTATGGCTATCGGCCGCATCGGCGTGGGGATCATGTTTCTGTTCTTCGCTGAGTACAAGCTGGTGAGCAGCGAGTTTGCCCGCGAAGGCTACACCAAATGGGTGACCGGCTTTGTCCAGGAGAGCGCGGTCAGCTTCTACAAGCCGTTTCTCAAATGGACTCTTCAGCACCATTTCCTTTTCGGCTACACGGTAGGCGTGGTTGAGCTGCTTATCGGGCTTTCGCTGGTGCTGGGACTGTGGGTGCGCGCATTTTCCGTCGTCGGCGCTCTGCTGATGATCCAACTGGTGCTAGCGACGTGGAACCTTCCGGCAGGCACGCCGGTGTGGCGCTACGCCGCGAATGAGCTGGAGCACATCCCGCTGCTGTTCCTGTTCCTGATCTTCTTCGCACACAGCGCCGGCGAAACGCTCGGGCTCGATGGAAGGTGACTTTGCCTTACTGTGTGATTTTGGACCAGATCAATGAACGGCTAAGGACTGGCTGAGGTGAAGACCGGCTCTTGGTTCCGGTTTTTGATTACGCGCGATTACGCGCGATTCCGGGGTCCCCGGCGAACCCGGTTTTGGTTTGCTGGGGTGGGATTACGTGCGATTCCGGCGATTTAACAAAGGAAAGGCCTGCCTTTCGGCAGGCCCCTTTGCGTAGGCAACCGCAAAGTTTTCCTTGGTCAGGATGAACGACCGGGCGCAGCCGCGGCTGCGCCTTTCACAACAGAGTTATAACGACCTCAGGAACGCCACCAGATCGCTCTTCTGCCCATCCGTCAAGTTCAGGTTGAAGCGCTGGTCGTAAAAATCCACCACGTCATCCAGCGTTGCCGCTGAGCCGTTATGGAAGTAAGGTGCGCGTGACGCCAGGCCGCGCAGGATCGGGCCTTTCGTCTTCCCGATGTCGGCGCACTTGCCGGTGATCAGAGCGCGCCCCGGATCGGTGGTCTGGATCGTCGATCCATGGCCAATCGGCGTCTTGGCGCCGGCTGAGCAGGTGATGGTGTACACCGGAAGTCCCGAGATATCCAGCGCAGGAAGCGCCGGATAGTCAGTGATTCCGATGTTGATGGCCAGCGGCACAGAATGATTGCCTACGTTCGGCGCGTCATGGCACGTGGTGCAGGAACCGGTGAAGCTGGCCGGTACTCCCGGCAGATCGTTCAGCCCGCTCACGCCGGAAATCGTGATCGGCAAGGTGTTAAACAGCGCTTGTCCGCGTGCTACCGCTGCGCGAGCCGCTTCTCTGCTATTTGGGGACGCATGGTCTTCCTGGTTCGCCCACTTGTCGAAGATCGTGAAGGTCACAGGGTTGAAAGCTGCTCCGGTCGGGTTCCCGCCGAGAGGGTCGTTAATGCCGACGAAGAAGTTCTGGCTGGCCAGCGCGTTTGGACCGCCCTTGGCGCCGTCGGCCTGTAGATCGCCGGCGGTGTTGTCCATTGTCTGTGCGGTAAAGTTTGCCAGCTCAAAGTTCACGATCTCGGCCAGCTGTGCGGGACTCGGAGAACCGGCCGCCTGCGCGTGTCCCAGCGTAGCGTCCATGGCTTGCTGAGTAAGATTTGCCTGCAGTGTCTGCCCTTTGGGCGACTCGCGGCCATCCCACATTACTGTGCTCAGGAACGGAAGGTTGGTGGAGGGCAGCGGGCGCCGGAAGAGAGCCAGCCCTGCCGGAGTGGTTTCAGCGCAGTTATGCGGATCGTCGATGCCTGTAACGGCAAAGTCTGCGGTCGCAGGCACGCCGATTGAAACGCGGATCAGCCCCTTATCCAGCAGCATGCTGTAGGACTGCCGCCGCGCGGCCGCGGTCGTAACATCTGCGCTGGGGCAGTTAGCACCGTCGTTGGTGCGGAAGATTGGATCCAGACCATTGCTCGCTTCAAAGCGTTCTCTTACATGGGCCGGGGTAACGCCCCAACCGTCGCCAGCCTGATGGCAACTGGCACAGCTGCGGCCATTGCTGCCAAGACTCTGAAAGAATGCATTTGTGGGAGCCGCTTCCGGCTGCGGGCTGAAAGTTCTGATGATTCCACTCACATCCCGGAAGGGAATAAGGTTTTTGAGCAGAGAGTCTGCCGAGAGCACCGCAGTTAACAATCCGGCAGTTATAAGAACTCCCGCAACTCTGAATGGTAGTATCCTTTTCACAGGGCCCTGATCGACCAGGTCTGCCCCCTTGGTCCGTCGCATAACTAACTCCTCCGTCTCCTGCTGGCAATGATTCTCGGGGAAGAATCTTCGGGAAAATAACCCCTATCGCGTTGGCTTTCAATGGAGGGTGCCTGATGATTTCATTAAGAAGAAATGAATCCGTAAGTACCTGACCGGATAGTATTTTTCAGCATACGGTCAATCGTTTACCATTGCTGCCAGCAAACCTTTTTTGGGGACCGCCCCCGTGGCCACCGAACCAGCCAGAATTTCCGGGATCTTTAAGCTAGGAAGCGAGTACGAGCTCGACCTGCGTGCGTATGAACTGCGCCGCTCCGGTCGTGCTCTGAAGCTCGAGCGTATTCCCATGGAGCTCCTGATTCTCCTGGTGGAGCATCGGGGTGAGCTGGTTGGTCGAAACCAGATTCTCTCGCGCATCTGGGGCGAGAACGTTTGTCTGGACGCCGATAACAGCATCAACGCCGCCATCCGCAAGTTGCGCGTGGCACTGCGCGACGATCCGGCTAAACCCCATTTCATTCATACCGTCACCGGCAAGGGCTACAGGTTCATTGCGCCGGTAACAGAAACTCTCTCCGATCCAATACCGCCAGCTCCGTTGGCCCCGGTCGTCGTCACGCCACAGCCCGTGCCGCCGGCACCGCCTGTCACTGAGGTAAGCGCACCTGTCCCGCGCAGAGCTCAATGGCCGCTGTTTGTCTCCATCGCAATACTTGCATCACTGGCTTTCATTGGGTTGTGGCACTGGTCTCGGTCCCAGGCGCGGCCGTCGCACCCGAGCGGTCATGTGATGCTGGCGGTACTGCCCTTTCAAAACCTTACTCACGACCCGAGCCAGGAATACTTCACTGACGGTCTGACGGAGGAAATGATCTCCCGCATGGGCGATCTCGATCCACAGAGCTTCGGAGTCATTGCTCCCAGTTCAGTAATGCCTTACAAAGACACGTCAGTACCGATCGACCAGATCGCGCGAAAACTCCAGGTCCAATACATCTTGCAGGGCAGCGTGACTCGCGAAGCCGAACAGACCCGGATCAGCGTAGGCCTGGTTTCCAGTGCTGATCAGGCACAGCTCTGGACGAAAAGCTATGCACCCGGACCCGCCGATCTCCTGATCATCCAGGCCGATATCGCCAGCGAAGTCGCCGCCATCGTCCATGAGCGTGAAGGCAAAACCGCGCGACCAGAGAAACCTGCCAGCGCCATCACGCTCACACCCGAGCAGACTGCCTCACATGACCTCTATCTGAAAGGTCTTTACGTCTGGAACAAGCGCACGGTCCCCGGTCTTAAACAAGCCGTCGATTATTTTCAGGCAGCGGTCGATAAAGACCCGAACAACGCCCGAGCGTACGCCCTCATGGCTGATTGCTACGCACTGATCAGCGGATACGACAGCTCTATCCCGCCGCGCGACGTCATTCCGAAAGCGCGTGAGGCTGCTCGCCGGGCAAGTGAACTCGACCCTTCGCTACCGGAAGCTCACACCGCGCTGGCGCTCATCGCGCAGAACTACGACTGGGACTGGCAAACTGCGGAAAGCGAATACCGCCGCGCTATCGAACTCAATGACAGCTACGCCACCGCCCATCACTGGTATGGCGAAATGCTCGGGCTGGAAGGGCGCTTTGACGAAGCCTTTCGCGAGCTGGACCGGGCGCTCGAGCTCGACCCATTGTCGTTGATCGTCGCCAGCGACCGCGGTGCCATTCTCTTTTATTCACGTCAGTACGATCGCGCGATGGATCAGTTCCACTCCGTCATGGAACGTGAACCCGACTTTCCCCGCGCCCACATGATTATCTCGGTCTACATGGAAAAGGGGCTCTACAGGGAGGCGCTCACCGACCTCCAACAGTGGGACAAGAGATTCGGCCAGAGCCTGTGGTCACTGGCAACAGCAGCGGGCATCTACGGCCGCGCCGGCGACAGTGCCCGCGCGACGGCCACGGTCCGCAAGATCGAGGAACTCAGCCGGCGCAACCCGACCGATCCTGCTGTGCTGTTTGCCGCCTACTTCGGCGAAGGGGATAGAGACAGGGCGTTGCAATGGCTGCAGAAGGCCTATGAAGCTCACTCCACCTCACTTACCAACCTCAAGGTGAACCCCATATATGACAGCCTTCGGCAGGAGCCACGATTCCAGGCCGTGTTGCGTGGAATGAATCTGGAATAGCTGACTACGCTGCTTCGCTCATGCAGTAGAAGAGCCGCGCAGGCAGAATGTTTAGCGGCTCGAAATCCTGATAGACGCGCGGAAAATGGCTGCGCAGGTATGGCAGAACAGCGCGCGTAAACTGGTAAACCAGCACCGCGCCTCCGGGTTTCAGCGCTGCGCGAGACTCTCGCATGATCTGGTCGCGCAGCTCTTTCGGCATAGTCGTGAACGGAATGCCGGAAATGATGTAGTCCGCACCGTCCAGCTTCAGCCGTTCGAGTTCGCGTTGAACGTTTTCGGCTGATCCATGCACCACGTGCAGCCGAGGATCAGGAAATGTACGGTTCAGGTAGCGTACGAAGTCTTCATTCATCTCAAACACCACGAGCCGAGTCTGCGGCTTCATGCGCGCCAGGATCTGTCCCGTGATCGTGCCCACGCCCGGACCGTATTCCACGATGGTGCGAGCGCGGCCCCAGTCCACTTTCTTCAATAGGCGTTCCACAAGAAAACGGGAGCTGGGAATCAGAGATCCCAGCATTCTGGGATGCTGCAGAAAATTTTTGGCAAACAACAGGGTTTCTTCGGCGCGGAATGGATTACTTGACATTCTTGAGGCTCGTAAACTTGCAGGGCTTCCTGGCAGGTACAAACACTACTCGCCCGTAAGGTGAGATGTAAAGCGAAGGGAAATAGATCACTGCGCGCGCCAAGGTTGCTGCGCTTTTCGTGCAGCCCACGTCAGCAGCGCGCACTCCCACGGTGTGACGAGGCGTTCGCAAATGCCGATTGCCGCATGTCCGCATCCAGCTTAAAATCTCTTGTTAGTCACGCCCAAGCAGGAACCCTTTGAAGAAAATACGCGCCATTTATCCGGGATCATTCGATCCTCTCACCAACGGCCATCTGGACCTGATTGAACGCGGCAGCAAGATTTTTGACGAACTGATCGTGGCCATCCTGGTGAACTCGGAAAAAGAGCCGCTTTTTACCGTTCCCGAACGGATGAAAATGCTCGAGGAGATGGTGCGCCGCTTCGACAACGTGAGCGTGGACACATTCGACGGCCTGCTGGTGGACTATGCCCGCCGCAAACAGGCGCGGGCAGTCTTGCGCGGCATTCGCGCCATCAGTGACTACGAGTATGAACTCCGCATGGCGCTGCTCAATCGCAAACTCGCGCCGGAAGTGGAGACCGTATTCATGATGCCGGCAGAAGCATATTCCTACATCAGCTCCAGGCTGGTGAAGGAAGTTTGCCAGCTCGGCGGCTCCGTTCGCGACCTGGTTCCCCCGCTGGTGGAAAAGACCCTGAAAGAAAAGATTAATGGCAAGGCAGCTCATCAATAAGCAGTGAGGTTTTTATGGCGACAATGCCCGCAGTAAAGCAGTTCAGTGATCGTGTTAACCGCATTGAAGTCTCGGCCACAATGGCCGTGGTGGCGGAAGCAGCCAAGCTCAAGGCTTCCGGCGCTGACATGGTGGAGTTTGGTGCGGGCGAGCCGCACTTCCCCACCCCGGATCACATCAAGGATGCGGCCATTGCGGCGATCGATAACAACTGCACGCGCTACACCGCCGTTGCGGGTGTTCAGGAACTGCGCACCGCCATCACCACGCGTCACGCCGCCGATATGGGCTCCATGTACCGCCCCAATGAAAGCATGGTCTCCACCGGCGGCAAGCTGGCGCTGTTCAATGCCATTCAGGTGCTGGTGGACCATGGCGATGAAGTCATCCTTCCGGTCCCTTATTGGGTCTCATTCAAGGACATCATCGAGTACGCCGGTGGAAAATGCGTTTTTATCGAAACCTCTGAGTCTGACAACTTCCGCCTGACGCCCGAGATGATTGAGCAAAGCATCACGCCGCGTACGCGGGCCATCATCATCAACAGCCCGAACAATCCCAGTGGCGCTGTATTGAGCCCGGCTGATTTCAGTGCCATCGTGCGCCTTGCGCACAAACGCGGCATCTACGTCATCGCCGATGAGTGCTACGTCTACCTTAACTACTCAGGCAGGAACTTCTCCGCAGGATCGCTTACGGACTGCAAGCAGCATGTCGTCATCGTGGGTTCGCTTTCCAAGACATATGCCATGACCGGTTGGCGACTGGGCTATGCTTTGGCGCCGCAACCGATCATTGAAGCCATGACCAAATTGCAGAGCCAGAGCACTTCCAGCACTGCGCATATGGTGCAGATGGCCGGCATTGCAGCCCTCACTGGCCCGCAGGATTGTGTCGAGAAGATGAAGAAGCAGTACATCGGGCTGCGTGAGCTCATTCTCGGCCACCTCAGCCTGATCCCCGGCGTGACCTGCGTGAAGCCTGAAGGAGCGTTCTACGTTTATCCGAACGTCTCTGCTTATTTCGGCAAGTCGGGCATCAACTCTGCTGCGGATGTCGCTAAGCGGCTGCTGCATGAGGCGCACGTAGTGACCGTGCCGGGCGAGGCGTTCGGTACCCGCGAGCACATCCGGCTCTCTTACGCTACTGCTCCCACAGAGATCGAGCGGGGCCTGGAGCGGATGCAGGAGTGGTTCCAGAAGCTTTAGGCGGTTCAGGGTTTCTCCAGCAGCCCGGCCCCAAGCTGCTGGACAACGCCCGGCCGCGAATCGGATTCTAAAATCTCGAACTGAGAGCAGACGAAATCGCCCTTTAAACGTTTGATGCCTGAGCTATATCCACTTTTATTGCGCCCGCAGTTTCACGAGCGGGTCTGGGGGACCCGTGACCTCTCGCCAGTTTATTGGCGTGAAATCACTGGCGAACCCATTGGCGAAGCGTGGCTCACCGGTGATGCCTGTGAAGTCGCGAACGGGCCGCTGTCTGGACTTACTCTCGCTGAGCTTTGCCGGAATTTCGGGTCCACTCTTTTGGGTGAAGCTGTACAGGACCCTTCCCGCTTTCCTCTATTAATGAAATTCCTCTTCCCGCGCGACAAGCTTTCGGTTCAGGTCCACCCTGACGACGCTCACGCGCAAAGCCTGGGCCAGCCTTGCGGCAAGACCGAATGCTGGTATGTGGTCCATGCCGAGCCTGGTGCGCAGGTGGGATTGGGACTGAAGGCGGGAACGACCAAAGCCGAAGTCGAACGTGCCATCCATGAAACCCGCATGGAATACCTGCTCAACTGGATCAACGTTCGGGAAGGCGACATGCTCTACGTGGACGCAGGCACTGTCCACGCCATCGGGCCTGGATCCGTGATCGTGGAAACGCAGCAAAACTCTGATACTACGTTCCGTCTATACGATTACGGCCGCCCACGCGAGCTGCACATCGAACATGGACTCCGCGCAACCAGGGAACAGACTTGTGCCGGCAAAGTCGTAGCCGGAGAAGTCACAGCCGAGAACGGCAAAACGCAGCACAATCTTGTTACTTCACCCTGCTTCATTGTGGATAAATTCCGGTTGAACCGGTCCTGGCAGTTTCAGCGTCCGCGCCACGTGCCTCGGCGCAGCGTCTGGTGTCTGGTGGCGACGCATGGAATCGGCGCCATTGAATATGACGGCTCCGGCCCCGTGACTTTCACCGCAGGGGAAGCTGTTGTGGTGCCTGCTAGTGTGGAACGATTTATCCTTAGACCGCAGTGGGACCTGGAGTTTCTCTGCTCATCGTTGCCGGCGGAAAAAGTCGACCATCCGCGAACGGTGCAGTCGGAATCGAGCGTAAGAGCCGGCGTTTAGCCTGAATTATTCCCGTGGAGGCTGCGTTTGAGTAGAAATCAGTTTTACCCAGTCATTCTGGCCGGAGGCAGTGGAACCCGCTTCTGGCCACGCAGTCGCCGCCGGCTCGCCAAACAAGTCCTCGCGTTAGATGGCGCCCAGACCATGATTCAGAGCACCGTCGAGCGCCTGTTGCCGCTCGGCACAGAGAACGATTTCTGGGTGGTCACAAACAACTTCGTGCATCAGGAGATTGCACGTCAGCTACCGGTGGTTCCCGCGGCACAGATCGTGGTTGAGCCCGAACCGCGCAATACTGCTCCCGCCATCGGCCTGGCCGCTTTTATTCTCGAGCGAATCGATCCCGACTCAATCATTGGCATGTTCCCTGCCGACCATGTGATCACCAATGAGAAAAAGTTCCGCTCGACAGTCCAGCGCGCCATTGAGATTGCCTCCGAAGGCGAGAACATAGTGGTTATGGGCATTCAGCCGTCTCGAGCTGAAACCGGCTACGGCTACATTGAAACCGGTGACCAGCTGGGGCCGGATTGTTTCCGCGTCAGGCGTTTTACGGAGAAGCCCAATCAGGAGCGCGCAGAAGAGTTTCTTGCCGCCGGAAACTATTACTGGAACAGCGGCATGTTCGTGTGGAGCGCTCGCACACTGACATCTGCCTTGCGCGAACATCTTTCTGAGACTGCTCCCTACCTGGAAGAAATCGCTGCAGCCTGGGGCGCACCCGGGTTTGAGCGGAAGTTTGAAGAGCTTTATCCCAAGTGCGAGAACATCAGCATTGACTACGCTGTTCTTGAGCCCCGCTCAGCCAAGGGCGAGCATTCTTCCAACCTCTTCTGTTTGCGGGCTGATTTCGGCTGGAACGATCTCGGATCATGGGCGGCTCTTTATGAGCACCACGCACCACATCGCCAGGATGGGGCCCAGAACGTTGTCGAAGCAAGCGCGATGTACGTTGTGGATTCCAGCGGCAACTACATTTACGCGCCACACAAGTTCGTGGCTGCAGTGGGGGTGGAGAATTTGATCGTCGTGGAGACTGACGACGCCATTCTGGTGACCACGCGTGAGCACTCGCAGGACGTAGGAAAGATCGTGAAATACCTCAACGAAAAGAAAATGACCGAACTGGTTTAATGAGGTCCGCAATCTCGACCACGCGGCGAGCGGCGCTGCCTGGAGTGCTGGTAATTGTCTGGAAGAAGTAGATTCTCGAGCGGTCTTGGAGCGAAGCGACAAGAAATGAATTTTTGATTGAAGAGCGCGAGCCCGACCACGCGGCGAGCGGCGCTGTTTGAAGTGCTGGCAAATCTCTAATGGAACATAGACCTCGAGCGGTTTGGAGCGAAGCGACAAGAATTATGGACAACATCAAGTTTGGAACCGACGGTTGGCGCGGCATTATCGCTGACGACTATACATTTGAAAACGTGCGTCGCGTGGCCGGTGCAATCGCCGCTTACGTTCTGAAGAACGAAGATCCGAAGCGCGGCCTGGTCATCGCCTATGACACTCGGTTCGGGTCACGCCGCTTTGCTCAGGCTACGGCGGAAGTTATTGCTGCCGCCGGCATCCCAGTGAAGCTGGCCAACGACTACACGCCGACTCCAGCGCTTTCCTACGCAGTCAAGAGCCTGCAAACTGCCGGCGGCGTAATGATCACCTCCAGCCATAATCCATGGGACTGGAACGGCGTAAAGTTCAAAGCGGCCTATGGCGGGTCGGCTACCCCGGCGATAATCGGCCAGATTGAAGCCGAAGTACGCGCGGGAGCCAACCCGCGTGGACCCACCGCAAAGATCGAGGAAGTGGATTTCAAGAAGCCTTACATCGAAGCCGTCACTCGCTTTGCCGATCTGGACAAAATCGCTAAAGCCGGTTTCAAGTTTGCCATCGATTGCATGTACGGCGCTGGCCGTAACATCCTTTCCGGCATCTTCCTGGAGCGCGGCATTCAGCACGTCCAGATCCGTGCTGAAGTCAACCCACTCTTCCCCGGCATCAACCCAGAACCTATTGAGCCTCATGTCCGGGCGCTGCAGGAAACAGTGGTTCGCGAGAAATGCCATGCAGGATTCGTCACCGACGGTGACGCAGACCGCATTGGCGCTGCAGCCGAAGACGGCAGCTTCGTCGATTCCCACAAGATTTACTCAATACTCCTGCAATGGCTGCTCACGCGTCACCAAGACTGGCCGGGCGACGTTGTCCGAGCCTTCAACACTACGCGGATGCTGGACCGCATTGCTGCGAAGCATGGCCGCAAACTGCTGGAATGCGGGATCGGGTTCAAGTACATCTGCGATCTCATGCTGGAGCGCCAGATCCTGATCGGCGGGGAGGAGTCCGGTGGCATTGGCATGCAGCGCCATCTCCCGGAACGCGACGGTATTCTGAACGCCCTGCTTCTGGCCAACGTGATGGCCGATGAAGTCAAGAGTCTGGGCCAACTGGTCTCTGCTCTGCAAAACGAATACGGTCCGCATTACTATGCCCGCCGCGACTTGCGTATTCCCAATGATATAAAGAACGCCGCCATCACCCGCGCAGCGGCCTCGGAAACGAGCCAGCTGGGCCGGTTCAAGATCCTGAGCAAGGCGGACCTCGATGGCATCAAGTTTTTCCTGGATGCGCCCATCAAGGACCAAGGCGCCGAAGCCTGGGTGTTGCTGCGCTCTTCAGGGACGGAGCCGCTCATGCGGATCTATTCCGAAGCCTCTTCCCCTGAACTGGTGCAGGAGATTCTGGAGGAGGCGGTCGCGTTTGTGGATGCCCGAGTCCCGGCGGCCACACCTTCGTAAGCCCCGGCCAGCTTCTTTTCTCAATGACAGCTGCCGCACCCGATGCTTAAATGTGCGGTATGCGTTCCCTGCTTTGTGCCCTTACAGCAATCGTGTCGCTTGCTACGCCGCTGCGCGCTCAGTTACCGGCTGTGTGGTCTCCACCGGAAATCCTCCAGATTTACCGTGACCCGATTAAACCCGGCAAACTCGCCGATTACACAAAACTGGAGAATGAGGCCGCCCACGCCTGCTCGCGCGCCAATACCTGGCCTTATCTCACGATGCAATCGGTTACCGGCCCGCAGGAAGTCTGGTTTGTGTCTGGCTTTGATTCCTATGCCGCCATGGAGAAAAGTGCGGAGCCGTTCGTGCGCAACGCTGCTCTCGCTGCCGATCTTGGCCGCCTGATGGAAAACAAGGCCAATCTCGTTTCCGATCCGCAGACTGTTTTCCTGCGTTATCGCGACGACCTGAGCCGCAACCTGGGCCTGATGCGTGGCCAGACGCGTTTTTTTGCCATAACGCTGGTCACCGTTCGTCCGGGGCACGAACATGAGTACGAGGAAAGCCAGCGCATCCTTCGAGGTGTACGCGAGCGAGCCGGAGCAAACGATAATCGGGTGGTTTATCAGGTGCTTTCGGGGATGCCCAGCAACATCTACATGACGCTTGCTCCGTACCACAGCTTCCATGACGCCGGTGCGGCGCTCGACGGTCTTCTTGATTACGACGATCTCGATGACGGAGCCCGCAATCGCATTCGTGACCTCTATGCCTCCGGAGTCCAAAGCTCACAAACGTTCATCTTTGCCATCAGCCCGCAAATGAGCAATCCCGCCGGTGAATGGATCGTGGACGACCCTGATTTCTGGAAGAACTCACCGCCTTTGCAGCGGCAGGCGGGAGCCAAAAAGTAGTCAGGAATCGCGCGGCCGAGGGAAGCGTACCGCACTGCGGCGTCTTGCGGATCCAAAGGCGACAGTCGGGCGAACAACTTGCGGTGTTGGCACGGCAAACCATGTGAGCGTTTTTGTCACCCAAATGAGGGAATGCCATTCTCCCGGATTTCAGCCAATACTGCCCGGGTGCTCGCTGTGGTCTTTTTTTTCACCACCGTAGCATCCACGGGAACCCTGGTCTGGGGATGGCACTTTGTCCGGAAGCTCACTCTAGTTCCCATTGCAGAGCCCGCACTTCCTGAAAAGATGCGCCCCGTCACTGCACCGGCATCACCTCTTCAAGTGCAATACCAGCTGAACCTGCCGGGTAGAGGCGAGATTTTTCCTGCACTGGCAGGAGCAAAAGCGAGTGACTATTGGCCCGTCGCGGTGCTCAGCATTGCGAACACGGCGTCCAAGCCGGTGTTGCAGGTAATCACTGCAGAGGTACGCGGCTGGAGTGAACAATTGCGCCAAACCGCAGTCATCGGCCCGAACGAGGTCAGGACTTTTGACCTGACTCCCGAACTGCTCCCCCGCGCGTACGACAATGGCGAGATCCACCAGGCCAGCCTCCTCGTCGAAGTGCAGGACCCCTCCAGCGGACATACCTTCGCACAGCAGCGGCCGGTATTTCTGCACGGCGCTTCTGACCTCTACTGGGGACGCAAGTTCGCCAACGCGCAACTGCTTGCCCGCTGGGTGACTCCGCATGACCAATCGGTGCTTCAGTTGGTGTCACGCGCGGAAAGGATCATTCCGGGTGGCCGTATGCGTGGCTACAATCAGGTGCCGGGAATCAGCGTGGAGCACCAGGTCCGCCAGCAGGCGCAGGCAGTATTTGCCGCGCTCAAGCAGTCGCGCATCAGCTACGTGAGTTCCATCTACACGTTCGGCAACTATCCGGGCGAGACGCAACGGATACGCCTGCCGCGGGAAACGCTCAGCCTGAGCAATGCCAACTGCATCGATGTAAGCGTTGCCTTTGCGTCGGCGATGGAAAACCTGGGCATGCAACCGGTGGTGATCATCGTTCCCGGGCACGCCTTCACCGGCGTTCGATTAGAGCCGAACTCAAGCAAGATCCTCTATCTTGATCTTACCGTCCTCCCTGACGGAAAATTCCTCGCCGCACAAAAGCGAGCCGAAGACTGGATGAAGAAAACCGCGCCTGACCAGATCCTTACCGTCGACGTAGGCGCTGCCCGTTCGCTAGGGATATATCCAATGCCGACGGGACTCTTCGAGGAGCCTGGACTGACCAACACCAGCCTATGAGCGAGTCGGAGGTGTTGATCATTGGCGGCGGTGTTGCTGGTCTGACCGCGGCTCGCGACCTCACGCGAGCCGGAGTACAAGTCACGTTGATTGAAGCGCGTGAGCGCCTGGGTGGTCGCATCCTCACTGACCACAGCCTGGGATATCCCGTGGAGCTTGGCGCCGAGTTTGTGCATGGCCGACCGCCGGAGACTTGGGAATTGGCAGAAGCGGCTGGTCTTCACCTGCTTGAGGTGAGTGGCCATCCTCGTACCTTTGCCGGCGGCCGATGGTTCGATTCAGGAAAGGTCATGCACGAGGTCAATCAGATCTTCGAGCGCATGAGCGCAGTAAGCGCTGACATGTCCTTTCAACAATATGTAGAAAAGCAGCGGGATATAAGCAGTGACGGCATCGAACAGGCGCGCAAGTTTGTTGAGGGCTTTCACGCCGCTAATCCTGAACGGGTGAGTGTGGAATGGCTGAGGCAGACTGCGAATGCGGAAGATGAAATCGATGGTGCGCATTCTTTTCGGGTCTCGGAAGGCTATGAGCGGCTTGTTGAAACCCTGAAGAATCAGATCGACATGAGCCGTTGCGATCTTTGCATCAACACAGAAGTGAAAGAAATCCACTGGTCGCCCCATTCCGCAACGGCCGTTACAGTCTCAGGAGAGATCGTCGCGCCAAAGGCGATCATCACGTTGCCACTGACTTTGTTGAAGGCGGGTGCGGTGCGATTTGCTCCGGAGTTGCCGCAGGAGAAACGAGATGCAATGCAGCACCTCGAGACAGGCCCGGTAATCCGCGTTAGTTTGTGTTTTCGTGAGCGATTTTGGGAAAACAGGGATGAGACTCGCGAATCGAGCTTCCTCTTCACTGACGATCCTTCCTTTCCAACGTGGTGGACCAGCAATCCTCTGCAGTTTCCAATGCTTACCGCGTGGGCTGCCGGCCGATATGCTCTTGCGCTGCAAGGAGCCAGTCACGAGCAGATGATTGAGACCGCGCTCCAGTCGTTGAGTTCGATCATGACAGTGACTTCGAGAGATCTGGTCGCAAGACTTGAACGCGGTTTTGTACACGACTGGCAGGCCGACCCGTTCTCCCGTGGAGCCTATAGCTACGTTGCTGTGGGCGGTGCAGGAGCAGAGCGAGTGCTTGCAGAGCCGGTGCTCGACACTTTGTTTTTCGCCGGCGAGGCCACACACCCCGACGGCCACAACGGGACCGTGCATGGCGCGATTGCTACAGGAATCAGAGCTGCCAAAGAATGCCTGCAATCCCCGTGAACGCGGAATTTGATTGTCTTGGACGAAACCTAAATGAGTTCTTCCCGATTGCGGCGATGTCGGTGATCGCGCGATTACGGCGATCCTCTACACCCAGTTTCCCCATCTTGGCGATGACGCTCGGAAAATGGCCGACCTCGACGGCACCCATGCAGGGATTCTTCGGAAGCGCGACACGGCTTCCAGCGCTCTCGCCCGCTGATGTCGATCGAAGGCGCGCACGTACTGCCGGATAATCTGCGGCATGGTCAGCCGCAGGGCCGCCGAGAAGTTCTGCTCGGCCATCTCGTGCTGCTCCTGCTCGTTTTGGAGAAGCTCAATCATCTGCTGGGCCAGAGCATTCTTCTCGCCTATTGGATAGAACTTAATGGCCAGCCCTTCACTCTCGCCCATCTCGCGAAAATCTGGAATATCGGAGCAGATAATCGGTACGCCGTGCTGCGCCGCCAGATGAGCGACGCCACTCGCGCCGGTTGCGGATGTATATGGCATCACCATGAACGATGAGCTGCCGAATATCTCCGGAATCTGCTCTTCCTCCACGTATCCGACGAAATCAATCCGGGGATGGCTGCTGTAGCGATCACGCAGTGATTCGATATAGCCCGGTGAATTACCGTTGTTCGTCCCCGCGATTACAAGCCGGGCATTGGCTACTTTGGGCGCGACCTGCTGTTCAAATGCCTCGATCAGCATCTCGCAGCGCTTGTAAGTGCCCCACTTGCCGAATGCCAGAATGCGATGTTCGGGATTCCCCCGCATGGCGAAATCCGGATAGACCGGCCGGGCTCCGAGGATGCCATGCGCGCGAAAGTGAATGTTTTCACCACGGTATTTGTCGATCAGCGTCCGGCGGTATGCCGGCAGCAGGACTGAGACCGAGTTGGCCATCAGGATCATCCGGGTGGCCAGGTTTCCCGCCAGCTTGAACAAAGTCTTGTGCTTTACGCCTGCATCTTCCAGGTCAATGTGATCCATCAAGTGATGAAGGGTGACATGGGTGTAATAGCCTGCCATGCGTGTCATCGCCGGCAGCGTGAGTCCGGAGAATGCCGCCAACGGGGTTTCTTTATTTCCAAACGTTGAAAATACAAGGTTGAACCAGACCACGTCCGGCTTGATGTCGCGCAGGCACTTCAAAAGCTGGCGATGGTTGCTGAGCCGGTTCATCTTCCAGCACCGCTCCACATCGAATTCCTGCAATTCCTGCTCCGGCTCAATGAGTTCGTCAGCGAGCACCGTGAGGCTGATGAGTGGATCATTCTGGAGTTCGCGTGCCACATGAAAGCCATACTCGTTGAGCACGACTTTGCTGGGCGGAAACGTGGAAATAAAGCAAATCTTCATGAAATTGGGGGCCCCGATCTAGAACAGCGAAATCTGCAACACCGGCCGGAACGAGGATGTCCTCACGTCACCCGGGAAGTTGTAAAAAGTCTGCTGCTGGATACCGACCGAGAACCGTAGCGGATAATCCACCAGGACAGAACTGGCGCCATCTCCCATCGTGCGGCGCAGCGGACGCACGTAAGAGAGCATGAAACCGCTCTGAACGTTGTCATAGCTATGGAAGCCCTGGCCCCGGGTTAAATCCCCGGCAGCGCTGATATTCCATGAATCATTAATGCGGTAGTCAAACCGGGCCCCAGGAACCAGGATCTGAGCAATGGCAAATGCACCGTCCTGCACGCGCCAGGAACGGATGTACTTTGCAAGGCCGGTTATGGAGACGTTCTGCCCGAACTTACGTTGCAGGCCTCCCCACGTCGAGGTCGTAAAGAACTCACGTTGCAGCGGGTGGAACAACAGATCACGGACTGAGTAGCCGGTAACCAGGGAAGTTCGTCCCCACGGCCGTCCAACTTCAAATTCGAGGCTGGCGCCAAGATCACGCGAACTGAGGTTCTGTTCCGTGAACGGACCGGATTCGTGAATCGCGTAACCCCGCATCGTGAGCCAGTTGAAAAGCGGCGAGCTGTTGAGATACAGGTACTGCCGGAAGAGGTTCTGGTTCATCTCCAGCGGCGACTCCGAGTCGCGCCGTACGGTGTAAGCGATTCCAGGATTCAATTGGAACCGTGCATCACCCCAGCGCAGCATGGGCGTGGTGCCTACGTCAAAAACGGTGTCGTAAGTATTGCGGCGTACGATGGCCAGGCTGCTGGGCACGGAGATGGAACCGCGATAGTTCCGCAGGCCCACAAAACCGGTGATGGGCGCCCACCCGTTCACGTGATAACGGAAGTTGCTGCCCAGATCGGTTTCTTGTGAAGAGCGCGGGCGGGCCAGGGTCCCGAAGAAAGACGTATCCATCTGGTAGAGCGTGGCGTCTTCGAAGATTGCGCCGGTGCTCACATTGTTCTGCATGAACAGGTTGGGATAAATCTCCACGCCTTCTTGTCCGGCCACCTGGAGCATGCCGCGCTGCGCTGTGCGGTCTTCCGCCGCAAGCTGGTCTGCGCTGGAGAATGCGGTGATGGCGCGCAGATTGTCATGTCGCTGGTTGTAGATGTTGGCCCATGCGAGCTGATAATCGTAGTTCTGCTGATAATCCGGAGAATTGCCGAGCGCGCTCAGCTCGGCTTCGGCTTTCCGGTCCTTGCCCTGCGCTATGTAGGTGTTGGCCAGCCCGATCGCCACTGTGTCGTCGGAAGCCCCCATGGCCTTCGCTTTGGTGAAGTAACGCTCCGCCAAATCGAAGTCATGCGAGGCAAGAAAGATGTTCGCGGCTTCCACCAGATTGTCGGTTGTGACCGGCGAGGCTTCCCCGATTCGTGATTCGGCAAATGCCAGGCTGACTTCCTGCTTGGCGTCGTTGAACTTGCCTTCGCTGGCGAATAGTTTCGCGAACTCAAGTCTTACATCCACGCGGTTCGCATCCGGAGCATCAAGAGCGCGTGCGAAGCGCTCGTTGGCGGCGTTCCGGTCACCAAGTTCCAGCAGCGCTTCACCGGTGGCAAGGAGAACCGCAGCCTGATCTGAGCCTGCTTTTTCGGCGGCGCTGATGTATTTGAGCGTCTCATCGCGACGACCCATGTGAGCGTTTGCTGCCGCGATACTGGCATAAAGATAAGGATCATCCGGCGAGAGCTGTAATGCGGTATTCCATTCACCAATTGCCTGGTTATACCGGCGCGCGTGATACAGCGTGTCTGCCAGGGCTTCATGCAGCTTCAGGTCATCAGGAGAGAACTTGAGCGCGGCACGAAACTCCTTCTCAGCCTTGTCGAGCACACGCATCTGCCGGTATGCGCTGGCGCGCACGAGGTGGACAGCGCCGATGTCACCCATTTGCTTCTCTGCCTTGCCAACCTCATCCAGCGCTTCGCGCGAGCGATGGAGTTGCAGGTAGGAGAACGCCAGGCCGAGGCGTGCAATCCCATCATCAGGATTGGCTTTCAATGCCGGCTGGAAGTCGGCAATGGCATTCTGGGCGTCCTGCATATCGTTGCGGACATAGCCACGGGCCACCAGCGCAGCCACCAGATTCGGGTCTTTCTGCACCACGCGCGTAAAGTCATCGATCGCCTGATCGAGCAGCTGGTTCTGGCGATGAACGTGTCCGGCGAGCAGTGGGAAGTTTGGTTCCTTTGGCAGGACGCGTTCGTACCGACTCACCAGCGAAAGCACATCATCGTAGCGACCCAGGTTGTAGAGATCGTAGGCGAGGTACACCGCGGCATCGCGATCCCTGGGCATCTTCGCCACGGCCTGCTGGCCATAGTGGGCTGATTCCAGATACCGGCCTTTGTGGAACAGGTAGCGTTCATTTTCACGCATCACGCGCGGATCGTTCTTCATGGTGCCGGTGGCGCGAGCTACCCATTTGCCGGCGAGGTCGATCTGGTGCGCGTCAATGGCGGCGTTCGAACCGCCTACGATGATTGCTGAATTTGTTGGCGCGAGTTTGTAGGCTTTTTCGTAGCTATCTTCCGCCTTCGCGTACTGCCTGGTATTGGTATACATATCGCCCAGAGCGACGTACGGGACGTAGTCTCCGGGATACGCCTTCGCCATGCGCGTAAAGAAGCGCTCTGCTGCCTGATTGTCACCCAGGTCACGCGAGAGATAGCCCATGGCTTCCAGTGCGTAGCGGTTGTTCTCGTCATGCTGCAACAACGTGGCATACATGCGTTGCGCATCAGCTTTGCGGCCAGCCTTCCACAAGGTGCTGCCGTACTGGAGCATCACGTTGGAGTTGTTAGGATCAAGGTTCAGCGCTTCCTTCAGGTCGGCCTCTGCACCGCCAAAGTCATTGCGCAGACCCTTGATGGCGGCGCGAAGCCGCAGATACTCAACCCGCTCGGGCCCCTGAACCTGCATAGAGCCCAGTTGTTGCTGTGCAATCGCGATTTGCTGGTCTGCCGACCGCTCGTCCTCAAGTGCCTTATAGGTATCAATCAGGTTCAGCCGAAGCTGGGTTGGATAAAGGATCCCTTCCGCCGGGCCCTCCGGCATTGCTGCCAGAGCGGCCAGG
The DNA here is from genome assembly GCA_036258095.1 of Candidatus Angelobacter sp. Lineage (GTDB taxonomy): Bacteria > Acidobacteriota > Terriglobia > Terriglobales > Acidobacteriaceae > Angelobacter. The sequence continues at coordinate 19,048 of DATAEJ010000080.1, forward strand.
TATTCACGGACCGCATCATTGTCCCGGCGCTCCAACTTGGCCAGATCTCCGCGGATCGCGTGCAGGCGGTAGTAGTTGGCATCAAGCTGTTCGGCCCGGGCAAGATAAGTCCTGGTCTTGTCGAAGTTCCCAATGTGCATCTGCGCCGCCGCAGCCGAGAGCTGTACATTCACGGACTTGGGCGACATTTCGGCTGCCTTGTCGTAAGCCGCAGCCGACTCTTTTTTCATTCCGGCGAGCTCGTAGGTGTAGCCAAGCTCGGACATCACGTCGGCCGTTTTGCGCGGCGCCTTGTTAAGAAAGTCAAGTGCTTTGTTGTAGTCGTGTGCCTCGCGGTAGTACTGCCCCACGGCGCGATATACGTCAGTATTCTTTGGGGCGCGAGCCAGCGCGCGATCCAGGAACCCTTTCGCCTTTTCCGGCTGCTTCTGCTTCATGTAAGCCGAAGCCAGCAGCAATTCTGTGTGCGATGCCGGCTGGATTCCTTCTGACCGTTCCAGAAGATTCGTCGCCTGGCGCAGATCACCGGACTGCATAAATAACTCGCCGGCCATAGCCAGATCATTCGCGCGGGTGGGGTTGGCAGCAATCACCTGGAGCAGCAACTTCTTGGCTTCATCGGCTTTGCCCATGCGCATGTACGTCTGGGCCTTGCCGGAGAGTCCTTCTACGGAGTTGGGAGCTCGCTGCATGCCCTTGTCGAAAGCGCTGAGGGAAAGCGAGTAGTTGCCCGCTAGCCGAGAGGCGTATCCCAGCAGGAACCAGTTGCGTGCGTCATTGGGAGCAGCCTGTGTGACCCGCTGGGCATAGTTCATGGCAGCAGCCGTGTCACCCCGTTTCAGGGCGTCTTCTACAGCTCGCGCATTGCGGCCAACTTCAATACTGCTGCCCCACCCCAGCCCGCCGCTGGAAGAAGACGAGGGTTCCTGGGGAGCGCCTGACGACTGTTGCTTGCCTTTTTTCTTGCCTGGCTGTTTCTTCTGGTTCTGAGCGGGCTGCGAGCCGTTGATATCAAAGGTCTGCGCAGCTCCGAGTCCGGCAAGGGACAGGGAGGAGAGAAAAACCAGAATCAGGGAATATCTCTTCACGGGACCACCATTCAAGAGTTATGAATCTCTCAGCGCGGAGTGCCTGCGGCATTTCCGCAAAAATTATTCCGGGTAAAAGACCTCTGCCATCTCCAGGGGACCTCAGCGCGTGCGCGGGGAAGCTCTGAGGCGTGGGCTACAGCAGCTCTGATCTCATCTGAATCGAGATGCTGATTCTGCTCACCGGGATTGCCAGACTAGAGCGATTCTTCCCCAATGTGGAATCCCAGTGCCACAAGGCAAACCCTCTGCGCCTTTTTGAATCGAAACAGTGCTGAAAGCAAAACTGCTGCTGAATCATTTTTTCCGTTCTCATGTAGTTGCTTACCGCGGAGGTCTTTCATGAGTTCCCCATCCATGGCCGCCGGCAGGGAGGTCCCAATGCTGGGCCGTACGATCCCCCTGAGCTGGATCATGCTGCTGGCCCTGCTGGTGCATGGCCCCTTGCTGTTGATGCAGTTGCCGAACGCGTCCTATGACGCGAACTTCCACAAGTTCTTTGCGTCTCACTACGCGCAGCACTGGTTCGATCCCTGGAATGAGAAACAGTTCACCGGGTTCTCTCAGACCACGTATCCTCCCATGGAGCAACAGTGGCTGGCTCTGCTGTCCCATGTGCTCGGCCTCGATCTCAGTTACATGGTGGTTCAGTTCATCGCCATCCTTCTCCTGCCGATCGGTGTGTTTCGCTACGCGCGAATATGGGTGGATGAGCGAGCCGCGAGTTATGCTGCCATCGGCAGTATCTTGCTTGGTTCGCTGGCCTTCCTTGTTTATGACGCCGGCCAGCTCTCTACCACGTGGGCTGCTCCGCTCTATTTGCTCGCGCTGGGTTATTTCTACGACTGGACGCGCGACGCGAAAGTCTCCGCGCTGTTGAAAGCGCTGGCGCTGACGTGGGCCGCAGCCTCCGCGCACCACGTGACGTTGCTGTTCGCCAGCGTCTTCTTCACGGTTCCGGTGCTGATCACGGCGATCATGGATCGTAATGCCGAAGGCCAGCATGCCAGCACGCCAGGCGTAATCTCCCGTGCCGTGGTGTTCGCGGTGCTAGGCGTGGCCGGGATTGTGGCCGTCCTCTTTCCCTATTTTGTGTCGCTCTACTACAACCCGATCAAGCAGATGCCGATTCCGCACCAGAGCCGCGATAACTACTTCTCTGATGCGTTCCATTTCTTCAATTACCTGATCATTCCGTGGGGTGCTCTGCTCCTGACGTTGCCTTATGTCTTTGTGAAAGGGCTCTCTGAGCGTCGCCTGCGGCCGCTATTCCTGGGCTTCTGGATCACGATGATCCTCGCTCTGGGCGGCACAACTCCGTTGCCACGGCTGCTGCTGGGGCGCGCCTTCTACGTGCTGACGTTTGAGCGCTTCACTTTCTGGGCGAGCCTGATGGCGCTGCCGATTATCGGGCTTATGGCGGTTGACTTGATCGACCGTTTTGGACGGAAGGCCGTGTTCGTGATGGGGTCACTGGCAGCGCTGACGACGGCTGCGGCGGTCGCATGGCCGACTTATTACGCGTTGCGCCAGCCTCCGTTCAGCGTACAGTCAGTGACTGAATTCCTGAACCGCGATGGCCACGACAAGTTCCGCTACCTGACACTCGGCTTCGGCGCGAACAAGATGGATGAGGTCAGCACCTACGCAAATGCGAGCAGCGTAGACGGTGATTACAACTCCGCCCGACTCCTGCCGGAAATGACGCAATACGGCGCGGGCCAGCTCACGAATTCCAAGTACTACGGCTCCAACGGCATGGAATCACTTCGCGCCATGCTCAAGCACGCCGATCATTACGGCCTCAAGTACATCTTCGTGCATGACACGTTTTATGAGCCGCTGCTGGCCTTTGCCGGCTGGCGCAAAGCCGAAACCTACGAACACGGGGACGTCACACTCTGGGTGAAAGACGGAGTTCCACCGGCACGGCCGACCGAATATGGTCAGAAACCAACGCCATTCCAGGGAATCCTCTGGGGCACGTTGCCGATCGGCAGCAGCATCCTCGCATTGCTACTCGTGATCGCGCTTCCGGACGACCGTCGCCGGCTGGGAGAACATATCGAGTTCCCGTCGATTAACGAAGAGCCAGTTCTGCGGGAGGCAAGATAATGGGCCGTATACTCGCGATCATTTTTGCCATCTTCACCGTCGCGCTGGTCGCGGCGGGCGCCATTCACAAGAGTTCTACCGCAACGGCGTCCACGCCGGAAGCTGCTGTCCAATCACTGCTCGCAGACGCGAAAGCACGCGATTGGCAGGGCGCGTATTCTTACGTGGCCAAGGCGAGTAATGCCGACTTGCAGAACTTTCAGCGTGACATCCAGGGCCGCGACGCCAGCCTGCGGACCTATTCTTCCATTGATAGTTTCCAGACTCGTGTCCTCCGCCAGAATGACGACGAAGGGCTGGTCCGCACTGACGTGAAGTACTCGACCGCCGTGGGGCCTTTTTACGACACGCGCGATTTGCGTGTGGTTCGCGAAGGCGGCAACTGGAAGGTCGTGTGGCCGGTGCAGAAGGAACAGACTGTTCCACCCCAGGTGATTCCGGTGAACTATCTGCGCTGGGACATCATCTGGCGCGGCGCCAATGACGACTGGGGCGCGCAGGACGTGGAAAGTCCGCACGTGCGCATTCTCTCCATGCACCCGACGGAGCGCGACAACAGTGTGATCCTGATGGGCGAAGTTGTGAACGAGGACACGGTTCCGGCCTTCGTGAGCGTTGGCGCCACTTTGGTGGGCAAGAACGGCCAGGATCTTGCGGAGGAAACAAGCTTCGACAAGACCTCGCACGTGCTGCTGCCGAAGGAAGTATCTCCGTATCGAGTCGATTTCCCCGGCATCAAGCTGGCGGACATCAAGTCGGCGCGCATGAAACCTGATTCCATGCTGGTTCCGGCATCCGCCGATCCGGTCATCGGAGTGTTGCACCAGCGAATTGAACAGGACGCAAAGGGACACACCGTGCTTCGCGGTGAACTCCTGAACGAGAGTGGCCAGACGGTGAACATCCCACATGTGCTAGCTACGTTCTACGACAATTCCGGCCAGGTGATCTGGGTGTCAGACGGCTATGTAGACCGTGCCCTGCAGCCGCAGGTGCCGCAGCCCTTTGCCGTGGACCTGCGCGATGAATTGGCGTCACAAGTCCATACCTATCGAGTCACGGTTAACCAGTACAGCCTCAACCGGCAGGAGTAGAGAATGCGTAGGATCTCATTCTGGATTGCTACTTTTGTGCTCTGTTGGGTTGCTGCGAACTGGGCGCATGGCGCCGAGTTGCGTATTCCGCAGAACGCCACAGCAGGTCAGTCACTGACGATCGGCGCCGGCGCGGGTGGCACGCTGTATCTCGTCGGCCCGGGGCAGGTAATCAAACGGAAGGTGCAAGGCGGAGAAGATGTGCAGATTTCCGGCGACGAGCTGCGCAACGCGGGCCGCTGGATCGCGATCGTTCGGGGCGGCGGCGGCGACCAGTCACAGGTTTTCTGGGTGCGTCCGGGAAAAGCGGAAAACGTCAACTTCCTTGCTCGTCCATCGCGCGTGCCGGTCAACAAGCCCGGCGTGATCAGCGGTGTGGCGTTCGTTTTCGATAAAAGCCAGAACCTTGTGATTGATCCGACGAAGGTGAATTTCAGCCTGAGCGTTGGAAGCGCGCACGCCGAGCACACTGCCACGAGCAGCAACGGGGTGGCCTGGGTAACCAGTTCGTCTGCACCAAAGGCGGGAGCCGCACAGTTCGTTGCATCATTGCCGGACGTTCAGGTGCGGCGGGTGATTGAGCAGGTGGCGTCCGATCCGTGCAACCTGAAGATGAAGGTCATTCAACGCGAGAAGGGCAAAGTCACCGTGGAGACCGATCCAGTCCGCGACTGCACCGGCAACGCCGTGCCCGATGGGACCATTGTTACGTTCACGCAAACAGATTCCACAGGCCGGAGCGTGGTGGATGCGCGCATCAAAAAAGGCATAGCGCGCGCCCAGCTTCCCGCCGAATCCAATGCCCGCATCAGCGTGGCTTCCGGTGTGGTGCTGGGAAACGAAATCAGGCTGGGAGGCGGACAATGAGGCTGGTTCGCATTCTGATTCTCACAATTGGGATCGCCGTGGCGATCTCGGGAGGGCTGCCGCTGGCAAAACGCGGCCTCTCTGTGGTCCGCGCAGCTGTGGGCGACTCGAAGCCCGAGGTGCAGCTCAACGTTACCAACGCGCGTCCACGCGAGGTGGAAGAAAGCACTCAGCAGTCGATCATCCGCGATTACGGACGCGCATGGCAGGGCATGGGCACCGCCCTGGCGAATAACCAAATGGGACCTTTGAATGAAAATTTCACCGGATTCGCTCTGGACAAGCTGAAACAGCGAGTGAAAGACCAGCAACAGAACGGGCTCACAACACGCGTGATCGATCGTGGTCACAAGCTGGACGCGGTCTTTTATTCCCAGGATGGATCAGCCATTGAAGTTCGCGACACCGCGACGGTCGAAACGCAGGTCCTTGAGGGCCAGACCTTGATTCATTCCGATGAGGCGCAGGTACACTATTACGCTGTTCTGACCGGGGCTGAAGATCGCTGGAAAGTGCGCGTGCTGGAAAGTTCGGAGAAGTAGCACCGGAAAGCTTGTAGCTGCTAGCTCCTAGCTTTTCGGTTTCTCGAAGATCCACTTTTCCTCTTTTCTGAACGGAATCCGCAGCGATAACGGGCGACGGTCTACGAGTTGTTTGGCGCTCATATACTCGAGCACATTCAGGTTATGGTTCAGGTGCATGGGGTGGGCCTTGGTTGATCCGGCGGGAACGTCGAATACAAACACTCCACCGGGGCTGAGCAGGGATGACAGGAAGTCGAGTTCCCCGGGCAGGTCGGGCAGGTGCTCAAGAACATCGAAGGAAAACACTGTGTCGAAGCCATGGCGCGCAGCGGCTGCACGCAGGGCGTCTTTCGTCGTCGCGAACTCGAGGGGCAGCTTCTGCCGCTCTGCGCGATGACGCGCGAAGCGCATGGTAACGCCGTCCACGTCGAAGTAAGTTGCGATATTGCCCCGTCGTGACCACTCGAGCAGGATTTCACCGTTGCCGGCGCCGTAGTCGAGGCACGCTCCGCGTGCAAAGCGAAGCACCTTCAAATTGGACTTGATGCGCTTGAATTCCAGGTTGTAGGCAGAAATAGCAAACAGGTAGAGCTCAGAATTCTGCCGGTACCACTCCGCCATGCGCTCGCGATCATCGTGCGGGATGGCTGCCTTCTCCCAATTGGCCGCGAGCTGCTGATTGCTGGTCTCCCACAGCGCTCGAATCTTCTCCGGGGGATAGCCCGTGAATTCGGTCAGCTCAGCCATCGCATGCTCGATATTTCCTGCGTTGTGCTTTTCAGCCCGGTGGACGGTGTATGCGGTGAAGAGTGCCGAGATCGCAATCATCGTCCATCCAGCCCAGGGGAATGGATGAAGGAGGCCGTGGCCCCATACCATTACAAGCAGAAAACAGGCGGCTGCTCCGCTGAGCACCGCGCATTTCCAGTATCTGCGCGCGCAGATCACCACTGCCAGATGGACAGCCAAAGCCAGGATAGCAATCGCCACCCGGCCGGAAAGCCCACCGTGAAGAATGGAGGGCATGACCAGCAGCCAATCGGTAAAGAAGAGGAAGAGGGGCAGCCAGCGCGGATTGAGCCTGCGGGCCAACAGCATCGTGAACGTCAGCCAGAGTGCGGCGATGACTGTGGCGATCCGGCCGTGAGCGTTGGGCGCCAGCGTCAGACCAAGCAGAAGCACGGCAATGATGATCCGCGACCGAATCTTGATCGCCCATCGCCGGCGCTTGTCGGGAACCACAGTGAGGTGAAGGTAATCGGGGGTGTAGAAGAGGGAGCCCGCAAGCACTGCAACCACGATGGCGAACGCCATTTCGGAACGCAGGATAGAGTTGCCTTTGAATACAAGGCCAGCGCAAATCAGTAACAGCGCCACGGCGACCGCCCCAATGATGCGAGCGGTCTTTAGATAGGATTCCTGCTTTCGATAATCCATGAGTGAGTCAGCGGATGGTAACGGCCATTTTACAGTGCGGCCTGATATCCTCGGTGCCATGAGCCTCTCTGTCTGCATCATCACCCTGAATGAAGAAGCCAATATCGTGCGCACGCTGAAAAGTGTCAGCGGGATTGCCGACGAAGTGATTGTGGTTGACTCGGGGAGCACGGATGCGACGGTCTCACTGGCGCAGGCTCACGGGGCAAAGGTGTTTGTGGAGCCATGGAAAGGGTTTGCAGCACAGAAGAATTCATCGCTGGCGAAGGCGACTTCTGACTGGATCCTTTCGCTTGATGCGGACGAGGAGGTCAGCCCGGATCTGGCGGAGAGCATCAGTGCATTGCTCAAAGGAACGACTCCTCCGCAATACGCGGGCTACACCATGAACCGCCGCAATCTGTATTTCGGGAAGTGGATCAAGCGCTGCGGATATTATCCCGACCCCAAGCTCAGGCTTATTCAACGTGGAGCGGCGGAGTTCGAGTTGCGCGCCGTGCACGAGGACATGAAGATGTCCGAGCCGAAGGGCCATCTTGAGGGCGACTTGATCCACCATGCGTATCCCACGCTGGAGAGCTTCATCGAGCACGCGAACCGCTATTCATCTCTGGGCGCAGGCATGGTTGCGGCAGAAAGGAAGGTGGGGTTTAGCTTTATCAATATTGTGCTGCGGCCGATGGTGCGCTTCATTTACAGCTACTTTTTTCGAGGGGGCTTTCTGGATGGAAAAGAGGGACTGCTCGTGCTGATGAATCATGCCGCTTACGTGAGCTGGAAATATGCGAAAGCGTGGGAAATGAGCCGGTCGGCAGCCAGCAAACAGAACACCGGATGAGTATTCGATAAAGCTCCTGTCCTTCCAAGTAGCGGATAGCGATACCGTGCGAGCAAGCTGACGCTTTGTTAGTTGCGTTGCCGCCTGCAGGGCACCCCCCCGACCTCCCAAGGCCACGATTGCATCAATATCGGTGGTCTTTGGTCTTCGGCCTTGCGGAGGTTCCTGTGACGCGTCTCTTGTGCTGTTTTGTTCTTGTTGTCACGTTTGCTTTTTCTCAATCCGCAACTGCTCCGGGCAGAAAAGTGATTACCGGGAAGGCGGCATTCGCCGACTACAGCCAGCAGAAACCCGGAACGTTTCGCAAAATCACAGTTGCAGATTTGCCTGAGCCGTTTGCAACCGAGTCGGTGGACAACGGACCTGATCTTGTGCCGCGTCCATCGGGTGCAATGCCGGAAACTCTGCCGGGATTTCAGGTGCAGCTCTACGCTTCGAAGCTGCGAACGCCAAGGCTGATCCGCGCTGCTCCTAGTGGCGATCTCTTTGTGGCAGAAAGCTACGCCGGACAGATCAGAGTTCTCCGTGGCCTTAATCCCGATGGGACGGCACAAAAGACTGAAGTCTTCGCCACCGGCTTGCATCAGCCGTTTGGAATTGCCTTTTACCCTCCAGGCGAAAATCCGCAATGGGTTTACGTGGCCAATACCGATTCGGTGGTTCGCTTTCCTTACCAGAATGGCGATCTCAAGACGCGCGGCCAGAAGCAGGTGATTGTGGCTGAGCTCCCGGGCGGTGGACGCCTGCGCGGCGGCGGGCACTGGACGCGGGATATAGCATTCTCGCTAGATGGAAAGAAAATGTATGTCTCCGTGGGATCCCACTCGAACAATGACGACACGGACAATAACCCGCGTGAGCTGCACCGCGCCTCTATTCTCGAATACAACCCGGATGGTTCGGGCTTCCGAGTGTATGCATATGGAATCCGTAATGCCGTCGGAATCGCCGTCCAGCGGGAGACCGGAAAACTTTGGGGTTCGGTGAATGAACGCGATGAACTCGGTGACAACCTTGTTCCCGACTATATCACCCACATTGAGGATGGCGGATTCTATGGCTGGCCGTGGCTTTACATGGGTGGCCACTGGGACCCAAAACATAAGGGCAAGCATCCGGAGCTGAAAGACAAGGTGGTTACACCTGATGTTCTTCTCCAATCACACTTCGCATCGCTTGAGATGGTGTTCTATGAAGGAAAGCAGTTCCCGGCGGAGTACCGGGGCGATGTCTTCGCCGCTGAACATGGTTCATGGAATCGCAAGCGACGCACAGGATATCAAGTGATTCGTGCTCCGCTAAAAGATGGACGCGCGACCGGCGAGTATGAAGACTTTCTCACCGGCTTTGTGACTCAGGACGGCAAAGTCTGGGGACGTCCTGTAGGCGTGGCGGTTGGAAACGATGGCGCGCTGTATGTAAGCGATGACGGCTCGAACTCCATCTGGCGCGTCAGTTATGCAGGGGCGAAGTAACAAGGTGGATTATCCGGAGCGATCTGCATTGCCCTGCCGAACCCAATCTAGTTACGCCCTTCTCGCTTCTGTGCCACTACTAACCCTCGAGGGGTCGGCAACAGCACCACGGAGACAAGCCCTTCTGCTTCAAGTCGCAACGCGGCTTCGCGAACCGTTTTGAGGTGGGAGCTGGCATCATGCATCAGAATCAGGCCATAAGGATTAATCTTCGGCAAAAAGTGCCTGACCTCGGCTTCGCGCAACTCCGGCAGTGAGTCACAGAAAAGCACATCGATCTGGCCGGGGGCATCAATCTCCAGACTGGACTGGCAGCGGAAGTCAATCCACTCCGCTAGCCCGGACGCGCCGATCTTCTCCTTCGCCTTGGCATAAACCTCTTTGTCCAGTTCGCAGGTGATGATCTTGCCCATACCGTTCTGTTTCAGACCTTCGGCCATGTAAAGCGTGCTCACGGCAAGGAACGTGCCGGTTTCGACCACGAGGCGTGGCTTCATCGTGGTCATCAGGCAGCGCAGAAATTCCAGGACTTCAACTTCAGCAGTCATGGTGTCAAACATCCTCCAGCGCTCGGGATGGGGGCATTCGGGGGTGGGCCGGTGGTACTCCGGCTTGGTAGTCATGCCTGCGCCGTAGGCAAGTACGTGGTCAAACACCTTGCGTACGGGATCAACCTTGCGAAAGCGACGCCGCGAAACAGTGAGCAGCACCGCGCCGGCAACAATCGACACGGCGGCTGCGATCTGGGCATTGCTCATACCAAGTAACACGCGGGGGTTGATGCGAAGGAACTCGACCAGGAACCGTGCCAGCCCGCTGAGGATCAGAAACTCGCCAGTAATCACGCCCGGCGCCAGGGGATGGGCCAGCGCCCGGGTGCCTCGTCGCCAGATGTACCAGAAGACCAGCGTCATGACCGCGAATTCATAGATAGGAGTTGGATGAACGCGGCAATCAGCGGGCCAGCCCCACTCGACGCATGTCTGGGTAGTTGGCACCAGCCCGTTGGGAAAGGCCATGCCCCAGGCCACGTGCGTTGGCCTGCCGTAGTCGCCGTCGCCGGAGATCAGGCAGCCAATACGGCCAACGGCGTAGCCCACGGCGGCTGCCGGTGACGAAATATCAAGCATGACAAGCGGAGCAACGTTGAGCTTGCGAGCCAGAAAGACGAGGGTGGCAATTCCCGCCACCATGCCGCCAAACCAGGCAAAGCCACCGCGGAACCAATCGAGGAGTTCGGCGGGATTGGTCAGCATTGCGGCCGTGGGGCGATCCGCAGGGGTGTCAATAATGTGCCAGAGCTTGGCGCCGATAATGCCGGCGACGGCAACGTAAACCACAACGGTGAGCGCGTCGAACGCGAGCTTGCGTCGGCGGAATTCAGCCTTGAGGACGAAATAAGCCGCCGCAAACGCCAGAAGCATCAGCAGCCCGAACGTGGGAATCTCCAGATTCGCGCCAAAGATATGAATGCGGATGAAAGGAAGCAGTTTACGCGCCTCAAAGAGGGAGTCGACTCAGTATAAAGGAGCCAGCTGTAAGGTTTTCGGTGCTGGGCCTACGCAGCCTTGCGCGCGGCAACCACTCGTGGAATTCCCTGGAGATCGGCAGTGGTGCGCACATCTGTCCAGTCTTTCAGGAGCTCTTTTACTTGTTGCTCAGTTGAGAAGCCGATCTCGGTCACGAACCATCCGCCCGGCACAAGTGCAAGCTCGGCTTGCGGAATCAGGCGGCGATAGACATCCATTCCTTCTTCGCCGGCAAAGACAGCCATGCGCGGCTCGAAGTCGCGTACCTGGCGCTGGACCTTGTCGGCTTCGCGCAGGCCTACGTAAGGCGGGTTGGAGATTACGAAATCAAACTGCGCCTCGGCAGGTCCCTTTTTGGGCGCCGTGGTCTCCTGTTCTGTAGAGCGGTCTTCATCGACAGTTGAAGATCCTTCAGAACCCGCCGCCGCTCCGGAGTGCCTGGCATTTGCCGATGAGAGATAAACATCAAGAAGATCTGATTTCCGGAAAAGGACGCGGCTGCCCAAGCCGTGCCGAGCAGCATTGATCCGCGCCATCTCCAACGCTTCATCGGAGAGATCGCACCCGTGTATCTCGGCGCTCGGCAGCTCGCTTGCGAGTGCCAGGGCGATACAGCCTGAACCCGTGCCAACGTCGATCATGCGCAGCCGGCCTTTATCGAGACGTTCACAGTCGTCCGCCTGCTGATGGCCCTTGTTGTGATGAAGGTGTTCCGCGTACTCGCTTTGGACCAGCTCAAGCACGGTCTCGATGACGTGTTCGGTTTCAGGACGAGGGATGAGCACCGCCGGGGAGACCAGCAGGTCGAGTCCCCAGAATTCCTGGTGGCCGGTGATGTACTGGGTCGGGCAGCCACGGGCGCGCTCGGCAACTACTTCTTCATACTGACCGGCCTCTTCTGTCGTGAGCTGGCGCTCGGGGTGAGTGAAGAGGTAGGCGCGATCGCGTCCCAGGACAAACATCAGCAGCAGCTCAGCATTCAGCCGTGGTGAAGGGACGTCGTCGGCGAGAAATTTCTGGTATGCCGTGTCCAGAGCCTGCTTCAACTGCATAGGCGGGAGAGTTTAACACTTTTCCTTGTCCCGAGCCTGCATAGCAGACGAGGGAACCCTGCAGGCAGAGAAATGTGATCTTGGCTGACCAAAGGGTTCCCTCACACGCAAAAAAAACGCGGATCAGGCCACCACTTCAGCCTGGTGCTTCAGCTTCTCGGCCTGGTAGTGCGTGACCAACGCTTCCACGATGGGGCCCAGCTTGCCATCCATGACATCGCCAAGCTGGTGAAGCGTGAGGCCAACACGATGGTCGGTGACACGGTTCTGCGGGAAGTTGTAGGTACGGATCTTTTCGCTGCGATCGCCGGAACCCACTTGCGACCGGCGCTCTTTCGCAAGCGCCTGCTGCTGCTTCTCCATTTCCATCTCATACAGACGGGCGCGCAGCACGCGCATGCCTTTTTCGCGGTTCTTGATCTGCGACTTTTCGTCCTGGCAGCTCACCACGGTGTTGGTGGGAAGGTGCGTGATTCGCACGGCGGAGTAAGTGGTGTTAACCGACTGGCCTCCCGGACCGGACGAACAGAATGTATCGATGCGCAGGTCTTTGGCCTCAATCTTGATGTCCACGTCCTCGGCTTCGGGCAGAACGGCCACCGTCACCGCAGAAGTGTGAACACGGCCCTGGGTTTCGGTGGCCGGTACGCGCTGCACACGATGGACGCCGCTCTCATACTTCATGCGCGAATAGACGCCCTTGCCTTCGATGATGGCAATGACTTCCTTCAGGCCACCCACGCCGCTTTCCGATGTGGATAGAACCTCAACGCGCCAGTGCTGTGTTTCGGCGAAGCGGTTGTACATACGGAAGATCTCGGCCGCGAAGAGACTTGCCTCGTCGCCGCCGGTGCCGGCGCGGATTTCGATAATGACGTTCTTCTCGTCATTTGGATCTTTGGGAATCAGCAAAACCTTGAGCTCGTTCTCAGCCTGCAGGACGCGCTCCTGCAGCTGAATTAGCTCTTCCTGAGCGTAGGCACGCAGGTCGGGATCGGATTCGTCCGCAACCATTGCCTTGCTTTCGTCGATTCCGCGTTGCAGGTCCTTGTATTCGCGGTACTTCTCCACAACTTCGGAAAGCTCGCTATGCGCTTTGGCGGTCTTCTGGTACTTCGCCGAGTCGTTGATCGTCTCCGGCGACGCGAGTGCTTTGGTCAGCTCTTCGTATTTCGCTTCAATCTGATTTAAACGTTCAAACATTTCTTTGATCCTGTCGCTCGGAAATCGCCAGGCTGCCTTGCAGGGACAACGTGCGATTTGCGCGTAGTTGAGGCACGCCGGCCTGTGCCGACGCAAATTTTCTGGAATATATAAAAGACGGACGGATAGATATGCGGCGGGAGCCGCTAGAGTTGCGCGATGTGGATCAGGACGATCACGTTTTTAAGCATACCATTATCCTTCTTTTTCTGTCGCTTCGCCCAAAGCGCCGAAGAGCCGTGCGATTGCCACTCATTTTCGAGCGCTTGAACACGCGGTTCGGCGCGCAAGTCGGCCTCGCCGCGAACTACTATGCGATAACCAACTCCCCGCCGTTTTTCTTTTCCAACTCCATCGCTTCTTTGAGAGCGACGATCGCGCATTCCACCTGATCATCGGTTGGAGGCTGGGTGGTGATTCGCTGGAGCCACAGTCCGGGCTTGGTCATCAGGGCAAAGATCGACTTCCCATGCCGGGCAGAGAAGCGAATCAGCTCATAGGAGACCGAAGCGATGATCGGCAGGAACACGATACGCAGGGCAAACTTGGCCCAGAAACCCTGAACCGGCACGGCTGCGTAAACGAAGATGCAGATCAGCATGATCGTCATCAGGAAGCTGGTGCCGCAGCGCGGGTGATAGGTGGTGTATTGCTGCGCCTCGCCAATGGAGGGCATCCCATGGTCTTCAAAAGCGAAAACTGTCTTATGTTCCGCGCCGTGATAGTGGTAGATCCGCTTGATGTCCCTGGAAAGTGAGATTCCCCACACGAACAGCAGGAACAGCGCGATACGGATGACGCCATCAACCAAGTTGAACACGAAATTACTGTTCAGCGCGCTCCAGTGATGCTTGATCTGCGTGGCCGCAACCAGGGGCACAAACTTGTACATGAAGATGAAAAAGCCGACGGAAAAGATCATGCTCAGAACCACGCCCCAGGTCCCGATTTCAGAGGAGGGCTTTTCCGCCTTCTTCTCTGGCTCCACGGCAGCCAATTCTGCTCCGTCTGCAGCCACCGCCTTTTTCCTGGCAGCCTCTTCCTGTGCAATAGCTTCCAGTCCAACGTTCAGCGAGAACTTGGAAGCGACGAACCCCAGCTTCATCGCCTGCCCCAGGGTCGCAATACCGCGAACGAAGGGCCAGGCCAGCCACTTATGTTTCGCCGAAGGCCGCTCCAGCGTCTCACTGTGGGTGGTAATTTCACCCGAGGGCTTGCGGATGGCGATTCCCCAGGCATGTGGCGAACGCATCATGACGCCCTCGACCACGGCCTGGCCGCCGACGAGAAGCACATCCTCGCCACTTTCAAGAGCGGGGAGGAGTTGGAGAGACACAAGGTAACGGAGGAATTGGCGCCAATATCGCATTGTCTGATTAGATGATGGAAGCTGATCCAGGGCTCCGGAGCTTTTGCCGGGGCGGAACAAGTGCCTTCAAAACAACATTTTAGCTGAAATGCAGGTATTTGGTACCAGGTTTTTGGTACTTGGCGATAGCATCCACTGCCGAGTACCTGCTACATCATCTAACCACCCCGAGGCGTTGGCCATTGCAGCAATTTGCCCAACTCGCTGAATCAGTCGCCGCCACGACCAAGAAGACGGAAAAAGTCAGCCGGGTGGCGGACTATTTGCGATCGCGGCAGGTGGACGAGGCCGCCCAGGCAGCAATTTTCCTCTCTGGCCGGGCCTTCCCGGCATGGGAAGAGCGGACATTGAATGTTGGCGGTGCATTGCTCTGGCGCGCCATTTCTGAAATTACTGGCAAGCCGGATGTAGCGCTTACGGCAGCGTACCGGCGGTTCGGAGACATGGGTTCGGCCAGCGAGGAGTTGCTGGCGGTGTCCGCCCCGCAAGGGAGCACTCTAACACTCAAGGAAATCGCTGCCGTCTTTGACGAGCTTGCTCGAACATCATCGGCGGCGCGCAAGCTGCAAACCGTGACCGATCTTCTGCGGCGCGCAACCGCACTTGAGGCCAAGTACATCGTGAAAATCGTTACTGGGGACCTGCGGATCGGGCTTCGGGAAAGTCTGGTGGAAGAGGCCATTGCGGTTGCGTTCGGCGAAAAAGTGAAAGACGTGCAGCGGGCCAACATGCTGTCAGGCGACATTGGTGGTACGCTTCGGCTGGCGGCACACCATTCACTCGGCGAAGCCCAAATGCGCCTCTTTCATCCGCTCGGCTTCATGCTGGCCAGCCCTGCTGAAAACAGCGACGAAGCTTTCTCGTACTTCAGCCCCGCGGAAGTCGAAGACAAATATGACGGCATACGCGCCCAGGCTCACTGCGGAGGCGCAAAGGACCCCGCGGTCAAGCTCTTTTCCCGAACACTGGACGAAATCAGCCATTCATTTCCCGAGTTACCGCCCGCGCTGCGGGCTTTCCCAGTCCCGGTGATTCTGGATGGCGAGATTCTTGCGTGGAGCGAGTCACTGGCGCAGGCCCTGCCGTTCTCAGAGCTGCAAAAGCGCTTAGGGAGGAAGAAAGTCAGCCATCAACTGCTCAAGGACGTGCCTGTGGTGTTTATGGTTTTCGATGTCCTGTACGCCAATGGCGAATTGACCATCGAGCGACCGCTCAGCGAGCGGCGCGCGTTGCTTGAGGGCATTTTTGGTTCTGTACCCGATAGAGGCTTCATGGTCGCTGAAGAACTGGCCACGCCAGGACCGCAAGCGGCACTGAGCTTTGAACCGGCAATCGCAGAGGCTGCACTCGGCCATCCTGCGGGCATTCCGCGAGTCGTACTCGCCCCTACCGCCACGGCGAAGTCCCCACAACACCTCGACGAAGTGTTCGAGAACGCGCGCCGCAGGGGCAATGAAGGCTTGATGGTAAAGGACCCCGGTTCACCATACACGCCGGGGCGGCGCGGCAAGTCGTGGCTCAAAATCAAGCGCGAGTTAGCGACCCTGGACGTGGTGGTGACGGCGGTGGAGTGGGGCCACGGCAAGCGGGCGAAGGTCCTGAGCGATTACACATTCGCGGTCCGTAATGGTGAGGAACTCAAGGACGTAGGTAAAGCTTATTCAGGACTGACCGATGCTGAAATCGCGGCGATGACGAAGTGGTTCCTCGAGCACACTATTGCCGATGAAGGCTATCGAAGAGTGGTGGAACCGAAGATCGTGATCGAAGTTGCTTTCAATAACATGATGAGGTCCAGCCGGCATGCCAGCGGATATGCGTTGCGTTTTCCAAGGATCGTAAGGCTCAGGCCGGACAAGTCAGCCCACGAAATTGACACGCTCGAAAGAGTTGAAGAGATTTACCGAAGGCAGACGCCGAACAAACATGCGGAGGAAGCCTGATTAACGGAGCTAGCGCAGCTTGGCTACCGGATGAGAATGCGCCTTATTCTCTGCCCGGAAAGGGGACGTAGTTCCGTTCATGTGATGAACGGGGATGACACAGCCGTGGGCCACATCACAAGGTTCATTTTCAACCTGGATGGTGGTGTGCTCGATATGGAAGCTGGAGGAAAGGACGTGACGAACCAGGCGGAGAATGCTGTCGCTTTCCGAGAGCGGCATATCGTTAATCCGAATGTGGCACGCCAGAGCGTGAGTGTCTGAGCCAATGCTCCAGACGTGAACGTCGTGGACGTCATTTACGCCCCTTACGCGGCTCAACTCATTCACGATCTGGTGGACGGACATACCGCGGGGTGTGCCTTCCAGCAGGATATTGAGCGTCTCCTGAATGATGCCCAGAGAAGACCACAAGATCAGGCAGCCAATTCCGATTGAAAGTGCGGGGTCAATCCATGTTTGTCCGGTCCAGAGAATTGCCCAGCCGCCTACGATCACCGCTGCGGTGGAAAGAGTATCTCCCACCTGGTGAACGAAGGCGCTACGGATGTTTACATCGCGGGCGGCGCGGAACAGGAACCACGAGATGGCGCCATTCATGATTACGCCGGCGATCGCAACCCAAATCATCAATCGTGGCTGCACTTCCACGGGGTGGCGAAGGCGAGTAACGGCTTCGTAAAAGATGTAAAAGGAGATGGCGACCAGCGTCAGTGCATTGATGAAGGCGGCTACAACGCCGGCCCGGTGATAGCCGAAGGTCTTGGTAGCGCTGGGAGGCCTCGTCTGGACGTAGACTGCAACCCAGGAAAGCAAAAGAGCGAGAAGATCGGTGACGTTGTGACCAGCTTCGGAAAGCAGCGCGAGACTATGAGCTCGAATTCCCGCGATCAGGGTGACCAGCACGTAGGCGAACGTCGCCACAAGCGAGTACCGCAGAGCTCTTGGAGCAGTGTGCGCGTGGCCGTGCATATGGTGAGTTTACAGCTTTCTTGTAACTCCTGCCGCTCGTAATGGAAATAGACTCTTTCGCCTACTTACGGGTGAGGGGTCGCGTGTAGCCCGGAGTAGCATCAGGATT
This sequence comes from Candidatus Angelobacter sp., assembly GCA_036258095.1. GTDB lineage: Bacteria > Acidobacteriota > Terriglobia > Terriglobales > Acidobacteriaceae > Angelobacter. Next base: position 36,663 of record DATAEJ010000080.1, read on the forward strand.
CCCAAACTGGGATGCCTGCATCCCACACGCCAAAAACACTGTTTGATGATTGTCATGCAACTCTCGGTTTAAATCCAGCATTATTAGTGAATTGGGGCTAGTCGGAGGTAACTGGCGAAAGCCTGCCGAATGGCGTTGCAGGTGCAGCAGCTCCGGCATCCCTTGATTTCTATTCCGAAGGCCTTGGGGCTTAAGCTCAGAAATTCCGTCGTCTGAGGTCTCCTGGAGGCGACCATGAAAAAAGGCTATTGCACAGCGATCTTCGTGCTGGTGCTAGCGATTGCCTACGCACCATCGCAAACGAGCCAGGCCGGTCAAACTGCTCCCGGAGCGAACAATGCGGGCAGCGTTTACGGCAACAGCTCACCCAATGGGCAGACGCAACCGAACTCGACCGCGCCGGCCCAGACGCCTGCGGGAACCGCGAATCCTGCGAGCAGCACATCGGCTCCGGCTTCCGGAACGACCACCCCAGGAGGCCGCACTGACGCGTCCGGTGGAGGCACCGCCGGTGCGGCAGGAACCGCGCCGGTGGAAACGCAGACGCCACAAAATCCTGACACAAGCGGCGGTGGGACCGCGATGATGAGCGATTCGGACCTGCAGCGCGAGATTCAGAACGCGCTCAGCAAGGAACCCACGCTGAGTGGCGATACCGTGAACGTCACGGTTTCCGGCGACAATATTGAAACGACCGGCTCGGTGAATTCGGCGAAGGAGAAGCTGACTGCCAGCCGTATCGTGCAGAGCTTTGCAGGGAACAGGAAAGTCGTGAATCACATTACAGTAGGCCACGGAACCTCGCCCGCGAGTTCGTCGACGCGCGAGTCGTCCGATGATCACCGGCCCGCGAATGCAAACACCAACCCGAACCCCTCAAATCCGGAACCCAATAAAGGCCAGCCGCCGGCGGGCTCAAGTCCGCCGCCGCAGTGAGACTGGTCTTTAAAGACTGGTTCGGGTCCGGGCGAGTTAAACCGCCGCGCTCAATGAGAACTGTAAAGCCTGCTGCGTCGCTTCAAGGCGCAGCAGTTTCTCTTTGATCTCCAGGCCACCACCATAGCCTGTGAGTGATCCGCCGGAACCGACAACGCGGTGGCATGGAACCACGATGGAAATTGGATTGTTGTGGTTTGCCTGCCCTACGGCACGGAAGCCACGCGGACTGCCAATTTCACGAGCGATATCGGCGTATGAGCAAGTTTGGCCGTAAGGGATCTTCCGCAACGCTTCCCAGCAGCGAATCTGAAAAGGAGTGCCGCGGAGGTCTAAAGGGAAATCGAACTCCCTCAGTTCGCCACGGAAATAGCATGCGAGAGCTTCTTCATAGGTCCGCACATGATCGCGGTCCTCTACCCAAACCTCATCATCTGCCCGGGCAGGAAGGTGGCCGTGGAAATGAAGCCCGTACAACCCTTTTTCGGAAGCAGCGAGTGTCAGGGGCCCCACGGGAGATTCCACACGTGAGAAGTAGATGATGCGATTTTTTTGCATGAAAAAATATTATCGCAGCCTCTCTGCAGGAACTCGGAAACCTTACAACACCAGCACAGCAAACTTCATCTATTCCAACACTGCTGCCATAAACTCTGGCGGTGTCGTTGTGTCAGTGCACGCGATGCAACGCTGACAAGAACATTTCACCGGAAAGAGTACCGGTTGAAGTCCGGGCCGAAGTCAAGAGCCTGAGGGTCCCATGGGTTCAGGTATTACGCAAGCCGTAGTCCACCCTGCCTGGCTTTTTTTGCCAAAGCAGATTCTCTTGCTGCCGAACCGGCCTCCGGGAAACGAAAGAGCACGGTGAAAAGAGCAGCAATCGAGCAGGGGATCGTGATGGATATTCGTGGGCTCATTCTCATAGATAACGATCAGGCACGAGAGGATCACGAGCTATTTTCCACACCGGCAGGTCTGGTTGATGTTGCCGGAAAGAATGCGATGATCAGGACAGCCGAACGGCTTCAACAAGCCGGTATCCGGCCGATTACATCCGTTGTAGCTTCCGAGGTTCCAGCGACCCGGGTCCGCGAAATTTCCGTCCCGGACCTGAAGCAAACCACAGCCGCCCCGGAGCGATTCTGGCGTGCTGCCGAGAGCGCCTTCAATGAGCTTGTACAGGAAGGCGCCGAGCTTGTAATCCTCATTAAGATAGGCGCGTATGTAGAAGCCGATTTTGAGCGCCTGATTCAGTTCCATCTCGATCAAGAATGCCGGGTGACGCAGCTTTCCTATCTTGGTGAGCCGCTTCAGATTTTTTGCCTGAGTGCCTCCCGCCGCAATGACGCAGCCTCTCTCCTGCGCAGCAATCTGACGAAATGTCGCAGTGAGTGCCCGATGCTCGAACATTTTGGGTACGTCAACTTCCTGGGCAATGGCGGAGACGTTCGTCAGTTCGCGATCGACATACTGATGCGCCAGACAGAGACTGCTCCAGCAGGGAAAGAAAGAAAACCCGGAGTGTGGGTGGGTAGCGGAGCGCAGATCGAACGTGGCGCACGGCTGCTTGCGCCTGCTTACATTGGCTGCATGGCCCGGATCTGCTCGGGTGCCGTGATCACGCGTTGCTCCACCGTGGAGCATCACGGCCATGTCGATCTGGGTACAGTGATCGAAAATTCAAGCGTGTTGGCGTATTCGTACGTTGGAGCCGGACTCGACCTGGCCCACTCTGTTACCGGGCAGGCCCGCATCGCAAACCTCCGGAGGGGCGCAACGGCGGAGGTGCCTGATCGCAAGCTGGTGGCCGCGCTGGCCGAGAGCTCGGCGCGAAAGCTGTTCAGTTCAGCGGCTGAGTTCGTGAGTTATCTGCCGCGCCAGGTATGGCGTGGAATGTGGGGAGACAAGACCCGGGTGCCGGATCTTCAGGCGACGCTCCACCAGACCTCACCCGCGCTGGGCAATGCCGCTGGCTATGAAGCTCCGGCCTGCAACACCGAAGCCGCGAACGATTTTCATACCCCCACTCTTGCAGTAGCGAGGCCTCATGGAAACCAATAGCCGCCCTGTCGTGGTTAAACGGATGCCGGAACGGGTGAATGGCCGTACCGCGCGGGATTTTCTTCGGGATGTGCGTCCTTTCCTGACAGTCGATCGTCCACAGATCGTATTTGACCTCTCACAAGTCAGGCAGCTTGATTCTGCCGGCGTGGAGATGCTTTTGCGCTGCATGTCTGAGGCGCACAAACGCGATGGCGATGTGAAGCTTGCATCCCTGTCAGATCAATCCGCGATTGTGCTAGAGCTTACCCGGACCGAGCGCCTGTTTGAGATCTATGACACCTCAACCGACGCTGTGCGGAGCTTCAGCGGATTCCTGCCTAATGCGATGCGTCAGCAGCTGTTGCACAAGCGGCCGATTCCCATCGCGGCATAACAGAAAGAAGAAATTGCATCATGGCCCAGTCTGAGTCCGTGGTTACACTTTCTCAGGCAGAGACTCCCGCCCTCGGCACACCCGCGCGCAAGATCCGCAGCGCCCGTTCCGTGGTTCTGGGCGGCAGTCTGGTCATGCTCGTGAGCATGTTGCTGGTGAACGGCTTCAACTTCGCCTACAACATGGTCATGGCCCGAGTGCTCGGGCCGTCTGCGTTCGGGCACATCAATGCCGCAGTCACGATCCTTCTGCTGGCCTCCTGCATCAGCCTGGCGTTCCAGCTTGTATGCGCCAAATTTGTAGCCCGCAACGTTACGGCGGGGGGCAAAGCGGCAGTGATCCACTCGCTTCTGGGCAAGTCGTGGATCGCCAGCCTGGCGCTTGCAGTGTTGCTGTTCGCGGGACAAAAGCCATTCGCTGCCTATCTGAACCTGCCGAGCCCGTGGATTCTAGGTGTTTTGGCGTTGGGCATTGCAGCCTATGCTCCACTCGGTGTGAAACGTGGCGCTATGCAGGGAGTGTGCTCGTTTCACCGGCTGGGCGGAAACTTTGTGGCGGAGGCGCTTACTCGCTTTGTCGTGGGCGTGGGCCTGGTTATTGCCGGATACGGCGTGCTGGGCGCTGTGGGTGCGATCTCGGCAGCGGTGATCGTGGCTTACTTCGTTCCGCGCCTGCCGGGTGAACTTCGCGTCCATCCGGAAGCCGGCGAACCGGCTTCATTTGCGGAGGCGCTCCAGGCCATTATCTTTTTCATCGGCCAGGTGGTGATAAATAACATCGACATTCTGCTGGTGAAGCACTTCTTCCCCGCCGAACCGGCCGGGGTTTATGCGGCGATTGCCCAGGTTGGGCGATTGCTCTATTTCGTTTGCTGGTTCGGCATTGTGAATGCCATGTTCCCGGTAGCAGCCGCTTCCCGTGAAGAGCAGCGCAAGTCGGACGCACTGGGACTGCCCATGCTGATGGTGTTTGGTATTTCGGCTGCATTTGTCCTTGGTGCGGCCTTGTTCCCCCGCTTCATCATGGGGCTCCTGTTCGGCTCAAAGTTCGGCGATACCGGCTCTCTTCTTGCGCTGTACACCCTGGCAACGGGCCTCTACTCACTGGCCGTGGTGGTGATTGCGTATGAGATGTCGCGCCGTATCGCGAACACGGGCTGGCTGCAGCTGGTGGTGAGCGGAGCGCTGATTCTGGTGATCGGGGTCTTCCACCAGAGTCTGCGCGAAGTGATCATGGTTCGAATCGTATTGATGGTTGTAATGCTGGCCCTGGTGTGTTTTCCCTTCCTGCGCCGTCAGACGGAGGCGCCGCTGGAGGCATGATGAGAAAGCTTACGCGTGTTTCGGAAGCGGAGGTAGTTTCCGAATTTTTGAAAAGCGAATTTGGTTATAGCGAGTACGACCGCGATCGAGAACAGTTTCACAAACTGGTCTTCGAGCCGGATTTGAACAACCGGGAACACAACCACGTGCGCCATGTCCTGCTCTTCCGCCGGCGTGACACCCTCTGGCGGGAACTGCCACGGGACATGCAGTGGTGGGAGATAAACCTGAGCAGAGAAGACCTGCGCAAAATTCGAATTTTTCCACGGGCCCAGTGGAGGACGGTAGCGTGCGGCGATTTTTCAGTGGACCATGTAGCCGATGCCATTTCGCAGCAAATCGCGCGCGGGGACCTCTCGCCGTTAGCCACGAAGATACAGAGCATATCGAAGGCATTGAGAACAGGTACTCCAACCCAGACAGTAATGATGATCGCAAAGGACGAATCCAGCCGGCTGACGCTGATTGACGGAAACCATAGATTTCTGGCTGCCTTGCTGATGGGAGAAGCTGCCCCGGCGCCGTTCCGTTATATCTGCGGGTTTTCGCCCAATATGGAGAGTTGCTGCTGGTACTCAACAAATGTTTCCAGCCTTTCCCATTACCTGAAAAACCGCATCCAACATCTCTGGTGGGATAGAGATGCCGGGGTGTACCGCTGGTATCCGGTAGCCCTGCGAAGCCGCCCTGCGGGGATTTTCAAGCAGGATGGGCTTCCGCCAGTGGACACCCTTAAAGGAATTGAAGAACACAAGATCGGATAGAGGTTCCCCTATGACGATTCAAAATATAACGCGTAAGCTGCTGGCGGCGATGCTGGCGTTGGCCATTTGCCTGACGCCCGAGATGTTTGCGCAAAGCACGAGCACGCAAACGCAGCAAAAGCCGAGCCCGGCAGTACCACAAAACCAGCCGCAGAACCAGAACGATACGAGTGCACCACCCCAGCAGCAGACGCCGGCAACGCAGAACCAATCCAGCCAGAACCAATCCAGTCAGAATCAGGCTGATCAGCAGCAGGGCACGTCTCCTGATGCGGAGGCGACTGGCGCGCAACAGCCTTCGGCCACGCAGGGACAGCAGGCGCCTGCCCAGCCTGCGCCGAGCGGGACGAGCGTGAACCCATCACAAGGGCCGCTTCAGCCGGTAACGACATACCCCGACGCGGCTGGAAACGCTCAAAGCCAGCCCCAGCAGACTGACCAGAATACGCCGGAAGCGCCGCAGCCGAAGCAACAACAACAATCAGCTCCGGTAGGAGCCGCAACCGCTGAACGCGTGCCTACGGCAGGTGGAGCTGTGGCGAAGCCTGCGGGCGCAGCGATTGCTCCGGCTAAGCAGCACCAGACACGCTCTCTCCTGATCAAGATGGGAGCCGTGGCGGCAGCGGGAGCAGCCGTGGGAACAATCTTCGCCCTGAGCCGCGGTACGTCATCCAAGCCGCCAGGAGCTCCCACGACGGCAGCACCGCAGATTATTGTGTTCAGGCACTAATCGCAGTCCATTCAACGTTGTCGGTTTCAGCATGGCAAACCAGCACCGCAGTAGGCCTCTGCTCATCAGCTTTTCAGGCGTGGACGGCTCCGGCAAGTCCACGCAGATTGAAAACCTGCGCTCCGCGCTCGAGTCCGCGGGATTGCGCACGCAGCTAGTCACGTTCTGGGATGATGTAGTGGTGGGAGTGAAGTACCGCGAGGGCTTTGTGCACAGGGTGTACAAGAGCGAGCGCGGCATCGGCACACCGGGAAAGCCAGTGAACCGCCGCGACAAGAACATGCGCGGCTGGTATCTCACCTTGGCGCGGCACTTCCTTTATTTTCTCGATGCCGTGAACCTGCGCCGGATCATCCGCCGTGAAATGCGCTACCGGCGAGCGGACGTGATCATTTGCGACCGCTACATCTATGACGAGCTCTCAAACCTGAAGCTTGAGAACACGCTGAGCCGCAGGTTTGTGCGCTTGATCGCCCGCCTGGTGCCGCTGCCGGATATCGCGTATCTGCTCGATGCCGACCCGGTCGCGGCCTATGCCCGCAAGCCGGAGTATCCGGTGGAGTTCATGAAGAAGTGCCGCCGATCTTATTACGAGCTTGCTGGAATCCTGGGCACAATGACGCTGGTTCCTGCGCTCGACCTGCCGGACGCAAAAATAGCAGTTTTGAAAACGGCGGAGCGGGTACTAAGGAACGCAGGGCATGACCGCGACCTTATACAGGGCGGGATGCAAGTGGCGTAGACGGGTGCAAAAATTATTTCGGCTGTAGCCAGGTTTCGGAAACCACTTCAGGGCTCAGCTCGCGAAGCAATCCATTGATCTGATCGATCACGTCTTCCGGCTGCGTGGATCGCAGATTGAACTTCAGCACGCCGCCGGGAGAGAACTGGGCATTCCGGTTCCGGGAAACGAATTTCGCCAGCCGCTCCGGCTCAATCTGCGCGTTCTCAGTGAACTTGATGGTGACTGAATCGCGTTTGCGATCGATGGCGAGCACGCCCACTTTTTCAGACAACAACTTGAGCGAAGCCGCAGAGAGCAGGTATCGCACCTGGGAGGGCATGGGGCCGTAGCGGTCCTGGAGTTCCTTGCGGACGTCTTCCAGTGCGGCTTCGCTTTCCACTCCAGCAGCCCTCTTGTACATGCGCAGGCGCTGGTTTTCTTCCGTGATATAGAACGTGGGAATGCGCAGGTCGATCCCGAGATTAAGCTGCGTGCTGACCTGCTCTGCAAGCTCCTCACCCTTGAGCTCGCGGATGGCACGATCAAGCATGCCCGTGTACATCTCAAAACCTACGGCATCGATATTGCCGCTCTGCTCACCCCCGAGTAGATTGCCTGCGCCGCGCAATTCGAGATCGAGGGCCGCAATCTTGAAGCCGGCGCCAAGGTCAGAGAATTCCTTCAAGGCTGCAAGCCTGCGCCGCGCAACTGGCGTGAGCTCCTGCTCGGCGGGGACCAGCAGATAGGCATAAGCCCTACGGTTGGATCGGCCTACACGGCCGCGCAGCTGGTAAAGCTCTGAGAGGCCGTGACGGTCAGCACGATTGATGATGATGGTGTTACAGAGCGGAATATCCAGACCGTTTTCGATGATGGTGGTGGCCACGAGGATATCGGCCTCATGGCGCACGAAGCCAAGCATGACTTTTTCGAGCTCGCCTTCGCTCATCTGCCCGTGGCCCACGAGAACGCGGGCACGAGGGACCAGCTCCTGGATTTTCTGCGCGATTTCGTAGATGGTTTCGACGCGGTTGTGAACGAAGTAGGCCTGGCCGCCGCGCTCGAGTTCGTGCTCCAGAGCCGACTTGACCAGCTTTTCGTCATAACCTGCAACGACCGTTTGAATTGCCATGCGGTCTTTGGGAGGAGTTTCGATCACGCTCATGTCGCGCATGCCCACCATGGACATGTGCAGGGTGCGCGGGATGGGCGTTGCCGACATGGTGAGCACGTCCACTTCCTTACGGAGCTGTTTCAGCCGCTCTTTGTGGCGGACGCCGAAACGTTGCTCTTCGTCCACGATTACCAGGCCGAGGTCCTGAAACTTTACGTCTTTGGAGAGAATCCGGTGGGTGCCGATGAGTACGTCCACTTTGCCCTGCTCTACGCGCTCAGCAATTTCCTTGAGCTGTTTGGCGGTACGGAACCGACTCATCATCTCGATGGTTATCGGGAAGGCGGCAAAGCGGCGCTTAAAGTTCTCAAAATGCTGGAAGGCCAGGACGGTGGTTGGAGCGAGCACCGCTGCCTGCTTGTTGTCCTGCACGGCCTTGAATGCCGCACGCATGGCGACTTCAGTCTTGCCGTAACCGACATCGCCGCAGAGCAGGCGATCCATGGGGAGGGTGGATTCCATGTCCCGCTTGATCTCGCTGACGGCGGTGAGCTGGTCGTCGGTTTCGTTGAACTCGAAGGAGTCTTCAAACTCTTTTTGCCACTGCGAATCGGGCGCATAGGCGTGGCCCTGAGCGGCCTTGCGAGTGGCGTAGAGCTTGAGGAGCTCGTCGGCCATGTCTTTCATGGCCTTCTTCACGCGGGCCTTGGTCTTGGCCCAGGCGGTACCGCCAAGACGGCTCAGCGGGGGGCGAACGCCTTCACTCGAACGGTATTTCTGGATCAGGTCCAGCCGCGTGAGTGGCACATAGAGTTTGGCCGCTTCGGCGAACTCGAGGATCATGAACTCGCCTGTGACGTCGCCCTGCTGGAGTTCCTTCAACCCCTGGTACATGCCGATACCGTGTTCCACGTGAACCACGAAATCGCCCACGGCGAGATCGCGGAAATCCGACATGAAGGCGGCAGTCTTTGATTTCTGCCGCAACGGGCTCTTCACCACGACTTCCGAATCGTCGAAAAGGTCGCGTGCACCGAAGAGAACGAGGCGTACGTCGGGCAGAGCGACGCCATCGGGCACGGGAGCCTTCACAATGGTGGTGGTGGTCAGGTCGCCGGAGAAGTAGGCGGTTTCGTCGAGGTAGGTTTCGCTTCCGGGAGCAGGAGTGCGGGTACCGAGACGAAACGGGACCTGGTACTCAGTGAAGATATCGGCCAGGCGCTCCATCTCGCCGGTGGTGGGCGCTGCGAAGATTACGCGTTGTCCGGAAGCGGTGAGTTTGCGGACCTCCTCGACCATTCCGGGAATGGAGCCGTGGAATCGTTGAGTCGGCTGGGAGGCAAACTCAATGAGGCCAACGGGAGTGATTTGAGGCTCGGCGATTCCGAGAGCGTTTTCGGCTTCGGCGATCCGAAGCAGGCCGAGTTGTTCGAGACCCCCGCCGGGCAGCGAGGCGATCTTTTTGTTCCAAACATCCGGCGAGACGAAAATATCTTCAGGCGTGGCCAGGTTGCCGACGAGGCTCTGCTCATGGCGCTGGCTAACCTTTTCCCACCAGCGGTCCTGCTCGGCAGTAATGGCACTGGGCTCGTCGATGAAGACGACCGCGCCTGGCATGAGATCGAACAGTGTGCGGGGCGCGCCCGCGTTGGCGTAATACTCCCAGCCGGGAAAAACCGTTACGCCAGTTTCGGCGAGTGCATCGCGACGAGCTTCCGCGTCGCCCTGGATGCGTGAACCGGAGAGACGCGCGTGGACTTCAGTCAACACCTCTTCGCGTACAGGCGTCTCAGTGAGCGGCAGCAGGATGACTTCGTAACAGGCGCGGCGGAACGCTGTGTGCCGGGATCAAACTTGCGGATGGATTCTACTTCGTCACCAAAGAGTTCGATGCGCAGCGGGCGATCGGCTTCCGGAGGATAGGCGTCAAACAGGCTGCCCCGGACGGCATACTGCCCGGGCATCTCGACGACGTCCACCGCGGTGTAGCCGACGGTGTTCAGATGGGCGCGCAGCTCTTCCACATCCACCTGATCAGTCTTGCGGATGGTCCGTGCAAGAGCGGCGTAGTGCTCCGCGTCGCGCAGCCGCATGGATGCGGCTTCCATGCAGGTGACCACGATGTCCGCGGCGCCGGTGGCGATCTTCCATAACGCTGTTGCGCGCTCTTCCTGGATTTCTGGATGCGGCGACATGTTTTCAAACGGCAACACGTCATAAGCCGGCAGCTTAACCACAGATTCCGGATCGCAAGCGCCGGTGAGCTCGCAAAACGCCGAGACGAGCGCGTGCATGGCTTCGGCGGCGCGGTTGGTGGGAGAAATCAGAATCAGTGGTTTGCCGGCAGAGCGGCGGAGATATGGGACTAAAAGACCTTTGGCGCTGGCGACCAGCCCGGATAGACGAATACGCCCCGAGGAGGGAGTTACCTCCCCCCTACGCTGCTTGAGATAGGAGGCCGCCTGCTGGAACTGATGGCCCTTTTCCACGTCCGCCAGGACTTCGCGGACAAAGGGAAGGATCACATACCCATTTTATCCCATGACGATGTGATGACTCAGGCGGCCGCGGCGCACTCGATTCATTCCTTTGGGAGCGGCTTAGCAGCCAGAGGATCGCCGCGCATGGCTTTCATCTTGTGAACGATTTCGTCGGCGATGAGTCCGTAGACAGTTCCGGCCAGTGAATCCACCTTGCCTGCCATGACGATGGTCTCGGTGGCCCGGTCAGTGACCGTGTAATTGAAGTGATTGGAGAACGGAATTCGACGGACCCGGATCAGCAGGTCGGCGAGATCGCGGCGGCCGGTTATGCGCATGTCCCAGGCCTTGAATTCCTTACGGCCGAGCAGGGAGCTCTCGAGGTTCTCGCGCTTCATGTAGAAGCTGTCCGATTCAATGAAGACAGTTCGGGCGCGGCCGACCAGTTCGCGGTTGTCGGGAATGGCAGGTTCTTGAGGGGAAGCGTTGTCTGCCGATTGCTGCGCGAACGCGATCGCGGCGGCGAAGATGACGGCAAAGAGGATGGTTTTTTTCAGCATGGATGCACCTCGGTTCGAGTTACAGGTGCATTCTGTCCCCGGATCGCGCGGCAGCGTTAGCGACAAGGTACGGCACGGAGCGGCAGCCAGCTGGATGGCGGGCCGGAATGAAGACCTTTGAAACACAGAGGAACAGAGGACGCAGAGGGACTTAAGAAAAGGAAGAAAGGCCACTTGGGTGGCTGCCTTGCGGAGGTCGTGCGCTTACCGATTCGTTCTTCCATTGAAATCAGAGGCAAAGTGAGGCAAAGCACTTCCAGTACGTGCACGTGGTTCTTGGCCACAAATCCTTATCTATCTCTGTGTCCTCAGTTCCTCTGGGTTTCAAGGA
>DATAEJ010000081.1:0-10985 GCA_036258095.1 Candidatus Angelobacter sp.
AGCTGATCACGCCGGTAGCCATGGAGAAGGGACTCCGGTTCGCGATCCGTGAAGGTGGCAGGACCGTGGGAGCCGGGACCATCAGCGAGATCATCCAGTAAACGATCACGAGCGCAGGCGAGGGCGCCTGCGCTCCACAATTCTGAAGAGGGCTAAAAGGCTGGTTTATGCGTGACATCGTTACATTACAGTGCAGCGACTGCAAAGAGCGGAACTACTCGACGGACAAGAACAAGAAGACGACCACGGGCCGTCTGGAGTTCAAGAAGTTCTGCAAGCGGTGCCGGAAGCACACCGCTCATAAGGAAGTGAAGTAGGAAATTGCAACTAGCAAATAGTGATTAGCAATTAGCCGGATGGAAGGTTCGAGGGTAACCGCCGGCTTTAAGAGTCAAGGGCTGATTGTTAACGGCTAAATGCTAAGTGTTGAGGTACAGGGGCGTAAGCTCAACGGCTAAACTGCCGGTCTCCAAAACCGGACTTGGGGGTTCGAATCCCTCCGCCCCTGCCAGTTTGAGCGCTTAGCAATTGGCAAATAGCAATTAGCCAGACAAGGTAGAGGCTAATTGCCAATTGCTAAGTGCTAATTGCTGGGTTTCCAGCGAGGAAGTTGAAAAGAGAAACAGAATCATGGCCAAAGCAACAGCAATCATGCGTGACGAACAGACGGTAGGCGGCAAACTGGCGCAGTTTCCCGCCAAGACCAAGGCGTTTCTGGCTGACGTCCGCAATGAAATGCGCAAGGTTTCCTTTCCGTCGCGGAAGGAAGTGCAGGCGACGACCGTGGTGGTGATCATCACGGTGGTGATATTCGGCGTGTATTTCTTTGTGATTGACCAGGGAATCGGAAGCGCAGTCAATTGGGTGCTGCACCACCTGAAGTAGCTCCCGGAAGGTTGATGAGGAGTATGGAAGAACAGAACACCACAGGCGCCGAAAACCTGCCCGAAGGGCAGCCGGTACCCCCTGCGGAAGAGACGACGAACCCGAACATGAAGTGGTACATCATCCACTCGTACTCGGGGTTCGAGCGCAAGGTAAAAGAGTCACTCGAGTCGCGCATCAAGGCGTTTGGACTGGAGAACAAAATTGGCAAGGTGGTGATCCCCACCGAACCGGTCACCGAGATTCGTAACGGCAAAAAGTACACCGTGGAGAGAATGTTCTATCCCGGGTACGTGCTGGTGCAGATGGACCTGACAGGATTCCGCACGGGCGGAGAAGGCGATCACGTATGGCACGTGGTGAAATCCACGCCACGCGTCACCGGATTTGTGGGCACGGCAAACGATCCCACGCCTCTCTCGGAGGACGAGGTGAACCAGATCGTCTATCGAGTGAACGTGGGCAAGGATAAGCCCAGGATCAAGGTGAAGTTCGAGAAGAATGAGACGGTCCGGATCACTGATGGGCCGTTCGCGAACTTCAACGGGGTTGTGGATGACGTGAACGAGGATCGCGAAACGCTGAAAGTGATGGTGACGATCTTTGGAAGAGCGACTCCGGTAGAGCTGGAGTTTGGGCAGGTGGAGAAAGTCGCTTAGCGTGTCGTGACCGCAGCCGAGGGCGGCTGCGACCCACGCCGTATAGGGTTTAAAGGTACAGAGAGTGTCTGTGCCACACAAGTCAGGATTGGGATAAACAAAATGGCACCTAAAAAAGTACAGACATCCGTAAAGCTGCAGATTGAAGCCGGCAAGGCGACGCCTGCTCCGCCGGTTGGTCCGGCGCTGGGCCAGGCGCAGATCAACATTATGGAGTTCTGCAAGCAGTTCAACGCACGCACGCAGAACAAGGAGATGGCCGGCCTGATCATCCCGGTGGTGATTACGGTTTACACCGACCGCTCTTTCACCTTTATCACCAAGACCCCGCCTGCCGCAGTGCTGCTGAAGCGCGCTGCCGGCATAGCCAAGGGCTCGGGTACGCCGAACAAGGACAAGGTCGGCAAGGTAACGGAGAAGCAGGTGCTGGACATCGCGAAACAGAAGATGCCGGATTTGAATGCGGCGTCACTGGATGCGGCTGTGAAGAGCGTGAAGGGCACGGCGCGCAGCATGGGAATTGAAGTCACTGCATAAGAGCAATTGGCAATTGGCCAACACCAGACAGGGTGGAAGCCTTTAGGCGAAATGCCCAGGCCAGAAAAAAGTTTAGTGCCAAGTGCTAATTGCTAAGTGCTTGGTTCAATCGCAAACACCACGGCCCGGAGCAGTAAACCGGAAGCGGTGGGAGATGAGGAACAACAAATGAGCCGTAAATCAGGCAAGAACATAACGAAGGCGCGGGCCGCGGTCGAGAGCAAGTCGTACCCGATCCAGGATGCGGTGCCGCTGCTGCAGAAAGTCAAGTTCGCCAAGTTTGACGAGACCGTAGAGGTCACGCTTCGGCTGGGCGTAGATCCGAAACACGCTGACCAGATGGTGCGCGGAACCGTGGTTCTGCCGCACGGACTGGGAAAGTCGAAGAAGGTCCTGGTGGTCGCGAGCGGTGAAAAAGTCCGCGAAGCAGAAGCCGCAGGCGCCGACTTTGTGGGCGGGGAAGACATGGTGGAAAAGATCCAGAAAGAAAACTGGACCGATTTTGACGCCGTGATCTCCACGCCGGACATGATGAAGTCTGTCGGCAAGCTGGGTAAGGTGCTCGGCCCGCGCGGCCTGATGCCGAACCCGAAGACAGGCACTGTGACCATGGATATCGCGAACGCCGTCAAGGAAATCAAGGCCGGTAAGGTTGAGTTCCGCACGGACAAGACTGCTTTGGTCCACGTTCCCGTGGGGAAGATTTCTTTCGCGCCGGAAAAGCTGGTGGAGAATGCAACCACGGTTATCAGCAGCGTGATACGTGCAAAGCCTGCGGCCGCCAAGGGCAAATACATCAAGGGAGCATATATCTCCTCGACGATGGGCCCCGGCATTGCGGTTGACACCTCGGCAGTAGAAGCGGCCGCGAAGGCTTAATTGACCGAAAAATCCCCGCGTCATTAGGCCGGGACAAGAGAAAAGGATTCGACAATGGCAGTCACAAAAGCCAAAAAAGCGGAACAGATTGAAAAACTGAACACCCAGCTGCAGAAAGCCAGCAGCATGATCGTGGGCACTTTTTCCAAGCTCACGGTGGCCAAGGACTATGAGCTGCGCAAGACGGTGCGCTCGGCCGGCGGCAGGTATCAGGTGGTGAAGAATACGCTCGCGCAGCGCGCGTCAGAAGGGACGAAAGTCGGCGAAGCCCTGAAGGGCCTCAAAGGCGTCAGCTCGATTGCCTACACCGATGGCGATCCCGTGGCTCTGGCAAAGGCGCTCAGCAAGTACGTAGACGACAACCCGGAATTCTCGTTTAAATCCGGCGTTCTGGAAGGCAAGCTGCTTTCGCTGACCGAGGTGAAGGCACTGGCGACCATGCCTTCAAAGGAAGAAATTTACTCCAAGCTGCTCTTCCTCATGAATGCTCCGGCGCAGCGCCTGGTTACGGTGATGAACGCAGTGGGACGCGATCTGGCTGTGGTGGTGAACCAGGGCGTGGAAAAGAAAAAGTTCAAGGAGACAGGCGAGGCTGCCAGCAGCTAAAGCCGGTTTCAGGCCTGTACCGGGAAATGTGCGATCCGGGACAGGCAGAAGGTTCTCGCGGCAAAGACTCACGTGGCGCTTGTCTGGGCGCACTGGAACGCGATGGGATGATGCGGCGAATCAGCACAAACGATTTCAGAAACGTGGAGAGACACAATGGCAGATTTGCAGCAACTCGAAGAACAGATTGTTGGGCTCAGCCTGCTTGATGCGGCCCAGCTGGTAAAAAAGCTCGAAGAACGCCTCGGCGTGTCCGCGGCAGCGGCAGCCCCGGTGATGATGGCGGGTGGCGGCGGAGCGGCAGCAGCGGCCCCGGCCGAAGAAAAGACGGAGTTCACCGTGGTGCTGACGAGCGCTGGCGCCAATAAGATCAATGTAATCAAGGCAGTACGTGAAGTCACCAGCCTCGGCCTGAAGGAAGCGAAAGACCTGGTGGACGGCGCTCCGAAACCGATCAAGGAGAACGTCAGCAAGGACGAGGCCGAGACCATCAAGAAGAAGTTCACTGAGGCCGGCGCAACGGTAGAAGTAAAGTAATTCACGTCGTTGTTCCTACCGTTTTGGAGCCATTCCAGGGCGGTAGAGCACGTTTTTGGCCACTCCGGCAGAAATTCTGGCCGGGAAACTTGAATCCGGAGGAGGACTTCTGTTATCAAATAGATAACAGCGGTTCTCTTCCGATCCGGTTTTAATTTTTAGAAATGGTGCAAACGCACACTACTCCGGTAGAAGCAACTCACAAAACCGGGGGTGTAGCTTTGTGCGCTGCTTTTTGCTTTCTAACAGGTCTGTGAAAAACGGACCGGGAACGGTCTAAGTCAGACGGGCGCGGGAAAAACAAATTTAGAAGACGGCATTTCGCCACTTGGGCGTCAATGGGAACTTTTGTCTCCTGTTGGCCCTTCTCGTCTTTTCCGCCTGCTCCGTCTCCGGTGCAGTGAGTTTGAAGCTGCATAGTTATCAGGTTTTGCCTGGCAAACGCAAGTAAAAATCCGGGCAATGACCGGGTGGGTCCGGTACCAGCAGCGGACCGCAACAGTTTAGGAGTGATTCATGCCGACTAAGAATGGCGCCTTCCGTTATCGTCTCGACTTTTCCAAGATTCCGGCAGCCCTCCAGATCCCGAACCTCATTGAGGTGCAGAAGCGTTCGTATGACCGCTTCCTGCAAATGGACAAGCTGCCGAGCGAGCGTGACGACAGCGGACTGCAGTCCGTCTTTCAATCTGTTTTTCCCATCACTGATTTCCGCAACGTCTCCGAACTGGCCTTCGTGGACTACTCCATAGGGAACTGGGAGTGCAAGTGCGGACACCTCAAGGGCCTTCACCATCTCCGCACCACGTGCCGTAACTGCGGCAACACAGTCATTACCGATCCGTTCCATCCGGGCGATGTGCTGTGCCAGAAGTGCGGCACCTACAACGCGAACACACCTGACTTCTGCAACAAGTGCGGTGACCCGGTTGGGCTGCAACTGAAGTATGACGTGGCCGAGTGCGAAGAGCGCGGCATGACGTATTCCGCGCCGCTGAAAGTAACGATCCGCCTGACGATCTACGACAAGGACGCGGAGACCGGCAACAAGAGCATTCGCGACATCAAGGAACAGGAAGTATTCTTCGGCGATATCCCGCTGATGACGCAGAACGGCACGTTCATCATCAACGGGACCGAGCGCGTCATCGTCAGCCAGTTGCACCGCTCGCCAGGCGTGTTCTTTGAGACCGCCAACAACCGCACGTACTTTTTGGGCAAAATTATTCCCTACCGCGGATCGTGGGTTGAATTCGAGTACGACCAGAAGAACATTCTCTACGTGCGCATTGACCGCAAGCGCAAGTTCCTGGGCACCATCTTCCTTCGCGCGCTGGGTCTGCGTTCCGACGAGGACATCTTGCGCACGTTCTACACGGTTGACCGCATCAGCCTGA
Source organism: Candidatus Angelobacter sp. (assembly GCA_036258095.1). Lineage (GTDB taxonomy): Bacteria > Acidobacteriota > Terriglobia > Terriglobales > Acidobacteriaceae > Angelobacter. The sequence goes on from DATAEJ010000081.1 coordinate 5,500, forward strand.
AGGAGAAGAAGCTGCGCTGGCTGTTGGAAAGTGGCATTGAGAAGCCGACGAACCTGCTCGGCCTCAAGCTGGCGCACAGCATCAAGGACAAGAGCGGGCATGAAATCGCGCACTCCGGCCGCAAGATTTCCGCGGCCGTACTGAAGGAAATCCAGAAGGCCAAGATCAGCGAAATCGACATCGATACGACCGATCTGGAAGGCGCGTTCACCGCGGCGGACGTAGTGGACATGAACACCGGCGATGTCCTGCTGGAAGCGAACAACGAAATTACGGCGGACAAGCTGAGCAAGATCATGGACGCGGGGATTGAAGAGATCAACGTGTTCTTCCCCGAACGCGACGATGTGGGCAACGTGATCAGCGCGACGCTGCGCCGCGATTCAGTAAAGACGCCGCAGGAAGCGTTGATTGAGATCTACCGCAAGCTGCGTCCGGGCGATCCGCCGACTCTTGACACTGCGACGGCGCTGTTCCATGGCATGTTCTTCGACCCGCGGAAGTACGACTTCAGCCGCGTGGGCCGCTTGAAATTCAACATCAAGCTGTATGAGAAGAACGATGCAACCGATCTGGACAAGCGCACTCTCGATCCGGATGACTTTTACTCGACCATCAAGTACCTGCTGAAGCTGCGCAAGAACATTGGCATGGTGGACGATATCGATCACCTCGGCAACCGCCGCGTACGCGCGGTAGGCGAGTTGATGGAAAACCAGTTCCGCATCGGCCTGGTACGCATGGAACGCGCGATCAAGGAAAAGATGAGCGTGTACCAGGAGATGTCTACGGCCATGCCTCATGACCTGGTTAACGCCAAGCCGGTGATGGCCGCGATCCGCGAGTTCTTTGGATCGTCACAGCTTTCGCAGTTCATGGACCAGACAAACCCGCTTTCGGAAATTACGCACAAGCGGCGTCTTTCAGCTCTTGGACCGGGCGGCCTCTCGCGTGAGCGCGCCGGATTCGAAGTCCGCGACGTTCACCCGACGCACTATGGCCGTATCTGCCCGATTGAAACGCCCGAAGGTCCGAACATCGGCTTGATCAGCTCGCTGAGCTGCTACGCGCGGATCAACGACTACGGGTTCATCGAGTCGCCATACCGCCGCATTCGCGATGGCCGTGTGGTTGACTACGTCACGGTGGTTAACGCCGGCGACAGCGATTACCGAGTGGGCGATCATGCTGAGCAGAAGGAGATCGAGAAGATCAACGGCGAGCTCAAAGACAAACGCAAGAAGATGATCGAGCACGAGCCATTCTCGTTCTATCTCTCGGCGTGGGAGGAAGACCGGCACGTAATCGCTCAGGCGAACATTGAGCTGGACGAGAAGGGCCGCATCGTGAACGAGCTGGTCAACGCCCGCAAATCGGGCAACTTTGACCTGGTCCGTCGCGAAGAGGTGGACTACATCGACGTGAGCCCGAAGCAGCTGGTTTCTGTGGCGGCCTCGCTGGTTCCGTTCCTTGAGCACGACGACGCCAACCGCGCTCTGATGGGCGCAAACATGCAACGCCAGTCTGTGCCGCTGCTCCGCGCTCAAGCGCCCTACGTGGGAACGGGCATGGAAGGCGTAACGGCGCGTGACTCCGGCGCTGTGGTGCTGGCGCGCCGCAACGGAATCGTGGATTCGGTCGACTCCGAGCGCATCATCGTTCGCGTGGAAGGTGAGCACCACCCGACACAGCTGTCGCGTGAAGTGGGAAGCGACATTTACCAGCTGACCAAGTTCAAGCGTTCGAACCAGAACACCTGCATCAACCAGAAGCCGATTGTGAAGAAAGGCGACCGGGTGATGAAGGGTCAGGTGATCGCTGACGGTCCCTGCACTGACAAGGGCGAACTGGCGCTGGGACGCAACGTGCTGGTGGCCTTCATGCCGTGGCGCGGTTACAACTTCGAAGACGCGATCCTGGTCTCGGAAAAGATGGTGAAGGAGGATTACTACACCTCCGTTCACATTGAAGAGTTCGAGATTGAAGCTCGCGACACCAAGTTGGGACCCGAGGAAATCACGCGCGACATCCCGAACGTGAGCGAATCACTGCTGCGCGACCTGGATGAAGCCGGCGTGATCCGAATCGGAGCGCAGGTAAAGCAGGGATCGATTCTGGTAGGCAAAGTCACGCCAAAGGGTGAGACCCAGCTGACGCCGGAAGAGAAGCTGCTGCGCGCGATCTTCGGCGAAAAGGCCGGCGATGTTCGCGATGCGTCACTCTACTGCCCGCCCGGTATCGAAGGCACGATCGTTGACGTGAAAATCTTCTCCCGCAAGGGACAGGAAAAGGACGATCGCGCCAAGGCGATTGAGGCACATCAGATCGAGCGCCTGGAAAAGAACCTGGGCGACGAAATCCGAATCCTGACCGACGAGCGGTTGAAGCGTCTGGAAGGCATCCTGGGCGGCAAAGAAGTGCAGGCTGACCTGCACGACGAGCGCACCAACAAGCGCCTGCTGACCAAGGGCACGATTCTCGATCGCGAAACCATTGAGCGGATCTCAACGCGGAACCTGAAGCGGATCAAGTACAACGATAAGGACCCGCGCGTGAACGAGCAGATCGATGAGATCGAAGAGATGACCTCGCGCCAGATTGACGTGCTGCGCAAGATCACCAATGAGAAGATCGGCAAGCTGCAGAAGGGCGACGAACTGCCACCAGGCGTGATCAAGCTGGTGAAGGTTTATATCGCCATGAAGCGCAAGCTGAGCGTGGGCGACAAGATGGCGGGACGTCACGGAAACAAGGGCGTGATTGCACGCATCCTGCCTGAAGAAGATATGCCGTATCTGGCGGACGGTACGCCGGTAGAAATCGTGCTCAACCCGCTGGGCGTCCCGAGCCGTATGAACGTGGGCCAGATCCTGGAGACACACCTGGGTTGGGCCGGTTATCAGCTGGGCGAGCGCGTGAACGAGTTCCTGAAGGAGAACTCGCGCGAGGAGACGATCCGTCGAGAGCTGCGGTCGATCTTCAAGGATACGCCGTTCCTCAGCCGGATTGCCGATCTGGACGATGAAGAGCTGCTCCATGCGGCGCAGACCTTCACCAAGGGCGTGTTCTTCGCGTCGCCGGTGTTTGACGGCTCGCGTGAAGCGGAGATCAAAGCCATGCTGCGTGAAGCGAATCTGCCGGAATCAGGCAAGACCGAGCTCTTCGACGGAATGACAGGCGAGAAGTTCGAGCAGCCGGTCACGGTCGGATACATCTACATGCTGAAGCTCAGCCACCTTGTGGACGATAAGATTCACGCGCGTTCGATTGGTCCTTACTCGCTGATCACCCAGCAGCCGCTGGGAGGAAAGGCGCAGTTTGGCGGCCAGCGCTTCGGAGAAATGGAAGTGTGGGCGCTTGAGGCCTACGGCGCAGCGTACATCCTGCAGGAACTGCTTACCGCAAAGTCAGACGACGTCTATGGCCGCACCAAGATCTACGAGGCCATTGTGAAGGGCGAAGCCGCCATTGAACCGGGCGTGCCTGAGTCCTTTAACGTTCTGATCCGCGAATTGCAGTCACTCTGCCTTGACGTGGAATTGATCAAGAGCCTTGAGAGCGGCCGTAAACAGGTCGCAGCAGCGGCAGACTAACAGCTCAGCGGGGCCTGCGACATGCACCATCGCAGGCTCCGCAGCGAGCCTGATCTGCTGCCTGTCTCAACTCCAGGGGGCCCACCGGCTGGGGTTGAGACCGAAAGAAGCAAGCTTTAACTTCGGGGGCCGCCCGCGGCGGCGTGACAGTCGCAGGAGGACACCTTGTACCGTTCAAGTCCATTTGATTTGGGGAACGCAGTCGCTGACTTCGACTCCATCCGCATCAGCCTGGCCTCTCCGGAAAAAATCCGCAGCTGGTCGCATGGCGAGGTGACCAAACCCGAAACGATCAACTACCGCACGTTCAAGCCGGAGCGCGACGGCCTGTTCTGCGCACGCATCTTTGGTCCGGTTACAGACTGGGAATGCCTGTGCGGAAAATACAAGCGCATGAAGCACCGCGGCGTGATCTGCGACAAGTGCGGTGTGGAAGTTACGCTCTCCAAAGTCCGCCGTGAGCGTCTCGGACACATCGAGCTGGCGTCGCCCTGCTCGCACGTATGGTTCTTCAAGGGACTGCCTTCGCGCATCGGCCACCTGCTCGATATTTCTTTGCGCGATCTCGAGTCCGTGCTCTATTTCGAATCCTATGTCGTCGTCGAACCCGGCGAAGCTCCGGTCAAGGAACGCGAAGTAATTAAAGAAGAGCAGCGCTTCCGCGAGCTCGACCAGCAGTACCGCGCCGCAGGCTTTAAGGCTATGATGGGCGCGGAAGCCATCAAGGAACTGCTCAAGCGCGTTGAAGTTGAGGAGCTTTCCGTCGAACTGCGCGAAAAGATGAAGCAGGAAACTTCGCTTCAGAAGCGGCTCAAGTACGCCAAACGCCTCAAAGTTGTGGAAGCATTCCGCAAGAGCGGCAACAAGCCGAACTGGATGATCCTGGACGTAATCCCGGTCATTCCGCCGGAGCTCCGTCCGCTGGTTCCACTCGATGGCGGCCGCTTTGCCACGTCTGATCTCAACGACCTCTATCGCCGCGTGATCAACCGCAACAACCGGTTGAAGAAGCTCATGGACCTGCACGCGCCTGAGGTCATTGTGCGCAATGAAAAGCGCATGCTGCAGGAATCCGTTGACGCACTCTTTGATAACGGACGCCGTGGCCGCGTGCTGCGTGGCGCCAACAATCGCCCGCTCAAGTCGCTCTCTGACACGCTGAAAGGCAAGCAGGGACGCTTTCGCCAGAACCTGCTCGGTAAGCGCGTTGACTACTCCGGCCGTTCCGTAATCGTCGTGGGTCCGGAGCTCAAGCTGCACCAGTGCGGTTTGCCCAAGAAGATGGCCCTCGAGCTGTTCAAGCCGTTTATTTATCACCGCCTTGAACAGACCGGCCACTGCACCACTATCAAGCAGGCAAAGGAAATGGTGGAGCAGCAGGAATCCATCGTATGGGACATCCTGGAAGAGGTCATTAAGGACCATCCGGTGCTGCTGAACCGCGCTCCAACGCTGCACCGCCTCGGCATCCAGGCATTTGAGCCTGTGCTGGTGGAAGGCAAGGCAATCAAGATCCACCCGCTGGTCTGCACTGCGTTTAACGCAGACTTTGACGGTGACCAGATGGCCGTGCACATTCCGCTTTCACCGGAAGCGCAGGTTGAAGCCAGCGTGCTGATGCTTGCGTCGCACAACATCCTGTCGCCCGCGTCAGGCCAGCCCATTACCGTGCCCACACAGGACATGGTGCTTGGTCTCTACTACCTGACCAAGGCCAAGCCGGGCGCCCGGGGTGAGGGCCGCGCCTTCGCCAACATTGACGAAGTGCTGCTCGCTCTTGAAGCCGGCGAAGTGGAAACGCTCACGCCCATCCGCCTGCGCCACAGCGGTGAAGTTATCGACCTCACCCAGGCCTATGACGATCAGGACATCGTGCACACCGAGCCGGTGAAG
>DATAEJ010000082.1:0-18438 GCA_036258095.1 Candidatus Angelobacter sp.
GCCAACAGACACAACACTCAGTCCCGAACTCGCAAGCGAGATCGCTGAGGAGCTCTATATCTGGGGTTACCCGCTCGTGCTCATGGATTTGACCCGGAAGGTGCAGACCAACTTTGAAACAGCAACGGGTGTACCGGGTCAGGCGCCGATGAACCAGTTCTCCCACGCAAAGACCTTCCCACCTCCGTCGTTCCGTGATGTTGTTCGGCCCAACTTTGACACTCTTTACTCGATCGCCTGGCTGGACCTTGGGCCGGAGCCTATGGTGCTGACGCTGCCGAAGACGGAGCGCTATCACATTTTCCAGCTCATGGATGCATGGACTGAGGTCTTCGCAGCACCTGGCACCCGAACCACTGGCGGCAACGGCGGAAGCTACCTGATCGCGGGACCAAACTGGCGTGGCGACTCGCCCAAAGAAGCGGACCTCCTGCGCAGTCCGACGGAGATTATCTGGATCGTGGGACGAATCCAGACCAATGGTGCTTCCGATTACGAGTTCGTGCACAAGCTTCAAGACCAGCTCAAGCTGATTCCACTCAGCCGCTGGGGCAGAGAGTATTTGCCCGCGAAGGGAAAGATCGATCCCCGGGTGAATATGAAGATCCCCCCTATGGTGGCTTTGGAACACATGGACGGAGCGGCGTTTTTCAACATCTTGATGGAGGCTCTCAAGAAGAACCAGCCTCATCCCCACGACCAGGGATTGCTGGCGCGGATGAAACGCCTTGGGCTTAAGCCGGGCAAAAGCTTGGATCTGAATTCTCTCCCTGAAGTGGTGAAGCATGCGTTGCGAGCAGCTCCACAGAGTGCATCCAGAGCGATCCTGAAGCGCAGCCACAGTCTGGGTTCTGTGATGAACGGCTGGAGCATACTTACGGGAGCAATAGGCTACTATGGCGCTGACTATTTGCTCCGGGCCGCCATCGCGCTCGCGGGACTCGGCGCCAACCGCCCCGAAGATGCAGTGTATCCCACCACGATCACGGACGTCGAGGACAGGCCCTTGACCGGAACAAACCTCTACATTCTCCACTTTCCCAGAGGTAAGACGCCCCCGGTAGGAGCTTTCTGGTCCATCACGATGTATGACAGAAGTGGTTTTCCGGTCGAAAACGGCCTGCACAGGCAGGCGATTGGCGATCGCGACAAGCTCACGTTCAACAAAGACGGTTCCTTGACCATCTACATTCAACACAACTCACCGGGGCCGGACAAGGAATCAAACTGGCTTCCCGCACCGGAAGGTCCCTTCAGTTTGACGATGCGCTGCTATTCGCCGAAACCGCAAATTGCTTCCGGCGACTGGATGCCACCTGCAATCGAACGCAGGCCCGCGGAAACAGCAAAACGAGCGGCATGAGAAAGTGACCGCAGCTTTGGTCCTGATCCTAAAGGTGCGCTAAGTTTTGTTAATTGGGCAACAAAGATTCCTGCCCGGAAATCGCATCGGAAATCTCTTTCCGTACAGTCAAAATCGCTGTATCGGAGGTGCTCGCTTCCTCAGGAGTCGACTGAACCCACCTTAAAATCAGGCCAGGAGCCAGTTATGGACTGGCACGGCAACCAGATCGAGGTGTTGAAGCACGAATGGATTGATCATTACTTCAAACTGCCGCCTTGGGGGCGTGGTCTCTGGATAGGAGTGCTCACTGCAGCGGTGGGGTTCGCTTTGGACATAATCCTTCATGCCTGTTCAGAATCATGGCTGATTGATCGCATTGGAAAGAACGTCTTAGAGGGAATTGCGATCGGGTTCGTGGCGTTCAAGCTGAGCTGCCTGCGTGACAAGCGCATCCGGCATCGCATGAAAGAAATCGAATTCATGAATCATCATATCCGCAATGCCATGCACACCATCCGCCTGGCCACAACGGAGATCGTGGATCCCCACGTTCGGCTCTCACTCATTGACTCCTCACTGCAGCGCGTCGTTACCACTCTCTCCAGGATTACCCACGCAAGCGACCACATCGACCGCGGCGCCAGTGGCCATGCCGCCTGACTCGTTTGATTGACTCACGCTGCGTGCTTCCTGGTGCGCGGCCTTCTTTGCGGCACGATGCTGATGTTGCCAACTGTCGCAGATACGCATCCGCCTCACGTGCGCGTAGCCAAGGAAGAACGCGTTTGTGAGGCGGATGGCTGGAGTAACGGGTGACGATGGACCATCTGAGCGATATACCATCAGTGCGCGAACGATCTTGCGGAGAGGCATGCCTGCTCAAGTGATCGGTTACGAGTATAAGCAGCAAACGGAACTCGTTGGGGCGCCGTAATGCGCCAGCACAGGATATCTGGCCTGTGGTTCTAGTGGTCAGAGAGAATCCTTGATTGTCAGTATTGTCAGTGTTCATCTGTGAAAATCAGCGGCTTAAATGAGGTGCGTTGACCTTCTCCCGCCTGCTCCCTTACTCTAAAAAGTTTGCTATGACGCGATTACGAGTGGCCGAGAGTATTACTGAGCTGGTAGGGATGACGCCGATGCTGCGTCTGCACCGGCTTATTCCTGCGGGGGCGGCGGAGGTTTACGCCAAGCTCGAGTACCTGAACCCGGGCGGGAGCGTGAAGGACCGCGCGGCGATCGGGATGATTGAGAAAGCTGAGGCTGAAGGACGGCTGAAGCCGGGATCGACGATCCTGGAGGCCACCGCGGGAAATACCGGCATTGGGCTGGCGCTGATTGGCGTGAATAAAGGCTACCGCGTGGTGGTGTGCGTTCCGGAGAAATTTGCCGAAGAGAAAGTCAAAATCATGCGGGCCCTGGGAGCGGAAGTCATTCGCACCCCTGACGCCGAAGGCATGCAGGGCGCTATCAAAAAAGTCAAAGAGCTTGCCACTACCATCCCAGATTGCTTCACCGCGCTCCAGTTTGAAAATCAGGCCAACCCTGAATTCCACCACGACACAACAGCCGCGGAGATTTACGAACAGTTGCAGGGGCGTATTGACGCCGTCGCGATCGGCGTTGGCACCGGCGGAACCTTCTCGGGCGTGGCGCGCTATTTCAAGGAAAAAGACCCGAAGATCCATTGCGTCGCTGTTGAGACAGAAGGTTCAGTGCTCCAGGGCGGTAAACCGGGCCCGCACAAAGTTGAGGGGATCGGGAGCAGTTTTGTTCCAAAGACATTCCAGCGCGACGTGTGCGACGAGATCATTGCCGTGACCGACAAAGATGCCTTTGACACAGTGGCCCTGCTGGCGCGCAAGGAAGGTGTGCTGGGCGGGTCAAGCGCTGGAGCAAACGTGTTCGCGGCACTCCAACTGGCAAAGCGTCTGGGAGCAGGGAAGCGCGTGGTAACGATTATTCCGGACTCGGCGGAAAGATATTTATCGAAGAACATCTTCGAAGGCGGGAGCTGAACCAGTTTCACCGCACAAAAACATTTCACCGCGAAGGTTCAAGAGTCAAGGGCCAAACGCTAGAAGCTAGTAGCTAACAGCTTTAAACGATATGAAAAAAGACATCAAACTTCCCGGTTTTGCCACCACCGCCATCCATGTCGGGCAGGAGCCTGATCCCTCCACGGGAGCAGTGGCTCCGCCGATTTTCCCGACTTCAACCTACGTTCAGGAAGAGCTGGGCAAGCACAAGGGGTATGAGTATTCGCGTGTGTCGAACCCGACGCGTACGCGGCTGGAGCAGAACCTGGCCGCGCTGGAGGGCGGAGCGTCGGCGCACGTGTTCGCCAGCGGCATGGCGGCGACCGTCGCGGTGACGCAGTGCTTCCTCAAGCAGGGTGACCACGTCATCTGCGGCCATAACGTTTACGGTGGCGTGCCGCGGCTTTTTGACCAGGTGATCGCCAATTACGGCGTCGAGTTCAGTTACGTTGACACCTCAGACCTGGATGCGGTGAAGAAGGCGATGCGATGGAACACCCGGCTACTCTGGATCGAAACGCCCACGAACCCGCTCATGGTGCTGAGTGACATACGAGAGATCGCGCGCATTGCGCACTCGCGCAAAGCTGAGCTGGTGGTCGACAATACCTTTATGTCGCCATATTTCCAGCGGCCAATCGAGCTTGGGGCAGATATGGTGATGCACTCAACCACCAAGTTCCTCAACGGGCACAGTGACGGCCTGGGCGGAGTGATTGTCGGCACCAAGCCGCATCATGCCGAGCGGCTGGCCTTCATGCAGAAGGCCGCGGGGGCGATCCTTTCACCATTCGAGTGCTGGCTGGTGCTGCGTGGCGTGAAAACCCTGGCAGTGCGCATGGTAAAGCACGATGAAAATGGCCGCGTTGTCGCCGATTTTCTTCGCAAGCACAAAAAGGTGAAGAAGGTGCTCTATCCGGGCTTTCCCGACCATCCGCAATATTCGCTCGCCAGGCGGCAGATGACCGGATTCGGTTCCATGATCACTTTTGAAACGGGCTCACTGCGCAATGCGAAGAAAATGCTGGCCAAGGTACGCGTCTGCACCCTGGGCGAGTCGCTGGGCGGCGTGGAAACGCTGATCTCTCACCCGGCAACCATGACGCACGCTGCGCTGGGCGAAGCGGGAAGAAAAAAGATCGGGCTCACTGACGGTATGGTGCGCATCTCGGTCGGGATTGAGGACTCGCAGGATATCATCGCCGACCTCGATCAGGCGCTCGCTGCAATCTGAGCCTGGCAGGAGAACGCTACGCCGTATTTTCCTCGATCCAGTCGAGATACGGCCGGCTGCCGTCAGTGATCGAAAGCATTACGCACTCGGGGACTTCATACGAGTGCAGGTCTTTGAGCGCATCGCGCAGGCGATCGAAGGCTTCGGCATGCGTCTTGATCAGGAGCAGCCACTCGTCTGCATGCTCCACGCGGCCCTGCCAGCGGTACACGGACTCGATATGCGGGATAATATTGACGCACGCAGCCAGCCGGCGTTCTACCAGCGCGTGGGCGATGCGCTTTGCTTCATCAGGCGCGCCCGCCGTGGTGAGTACGATCCGAGCGTTGGTCATCTGAAGTCCCCCGCGGAAGTGTAACAGCGAATCCCGCTGCGTCGCGCATCAAATCATCAACCGGTCACAACGAAACCAAAGCGGCGGCTTGAGCAACTAAGGAAGTGCAGCATGGCTACGCAGATCAAGTTTGGAACCTCAGGATGGCGGGCAATTGTTGCCGACGAGTTCACGGTAGCGAACGTGCGCCGTGCCATCACCGGGATCGCGCGTTACATCACGAGCAGGAAGGCAAGCGGTGCGCGCGTGGTGGTAGGCCGCGATCCCCGTTACATGGGCGAGCGATTCGTGGAGATTGCGTCAGAGATCCTGAGCGCGCACGGCATCCAGCCACTGGTGATCGCCGAAGCCGCACCCACCCCGGCGATTTCATGGGAGACGATCCGGCTGAAAGCGGACGGGGCCATCAACTTCACTGCATCGCACAATCCGCCAGAGTACAACGGAATCAAATTTTCCACGCCTGACGGCGCACCGGCGCTGCCTGAAGTGACGAAGGCAATTGAGTCGATGGTGCCGGCCAATGGCGATCATTCCGGCACGCCAGGGAAGGCACCGGCAGAGAAGATCGATCCAAAGCCGGCGTACCTCGCTCGCCTGCGTGAGACCACTGACCTGGATCTGATCCGCAAGTCCGGATTGAAAGTTGTCTTCGACCCGCTCTGGGGCGCCGCTCGCGGTTACAGCGACGAGCTCCTTCGCGGAGCAGGTATTCCCGTAACCACGGTTCACGACGTGCGCGACGTCCTCTTCGGTGGGCACGCGCCCGAGCCTGATGGCGAGTTGCTGGACGAGATGCGGCGCCAGATGAAAGCTACCGGAGCGCGGATCGGTATCGCGACTGACGGCGATGCCGATCGCTTCGGTATCGTCGATACAGATGGCTCGTTCATCCAGCCGAACTATGTGCTTGCTTTGCTGTTTGACTACCTGGTCGAGAGCCGCGGGTGGAAAAACGGAGTCGCTAAATCGGTGGCGACCACGAATCTGGTCAACGCCCTCGCGGATTATTACAAAGTCGAGCTGCACGAGACGCCGGTCGGCTTCAAGTACATTGGCGAGCTGATCAAGCAAGATAAGTTGGCCATCGGCGGAGAAGAGAGCGCCGGGCTTACGATTCGGCATCACGTTCCGGAAAAAGACGGCGTCCTTGCAGGATTACTCTGCTGCGAGGCCATGGCGCGTCGCAACAAAACTCTGCAACAGCAGATACAGGATATTTTTGCCAAAGTTGGTTCTTTTTATCCGCAGCGTGAAAACTTCCGCTTGACGCCCGAGGTGAAAGCGAAGTTTACTGAGAAGTTAACCAGTGATCCTGCGGAGCTTTCCGGTCGCAAGGTGAAACAGGTTGTGCGGACTGACGGCATGAAGCTGATCTTCGATGATGGTTCATGGATCTGCTATCGTCTGTCAGGGACGGAACCAGTGGTTCGCGTTTACACGGAAGCGCGATCGGCAGACGATCTGAAGAAGCTGGCCGCTGCCGCCAAGGATTGGATTTTTAATTGACGATGCGGAAGCACCTCGATTCAATGCTGGAGCATGCGCTCGGTGCTCGCCACAAGCTGGCGACTGCGGCGATTCTCGCGCTGATGTGCGTGCTTGGGTACCACGCAGTGTTCGGGGCGAACGGCCTGCTCGCCTATGAAGCCAAAAGGCGGGAGTCCCAGGACCTGCAAAGGCAATTGCAAAGCCTGGAGCAGCAAAATGCGCAGCTTCAGGATCGAATCAAAGGCTTGAAGTCTGATCCGAAAGCTATTGAAAAAGAAGCACGTGAGCAGCTTCGTTACGTGCGGCCGGGCGAGGTGGTGTACACCCTGCCACCCAATTCTAATCCGAAGCCGGCAAGTAGCGTAAAGGGTTCGCAGCTCCCAGCTAGGTAAGTTTCACGCTTGCCACGTCAGCTAATCTTCATTTAGAAAATTTGTGCTGTAACTCCCAGGGGTTTGGGAACTCCATAAGTACCGGCAATAAAGGAAAGTTTCGGTGGTCCAGCCGCCGAACCGTACATCTACCAGAGGAGAACACAGTTCCATGAAGAAGATTGCATTGACTCTGCTCGCAGTCGCCTGCCTCGCCACCCTTTCACTCGCAAAGGATGACGCCAAGGCGAAGAAAGAATCAATCAGCGGTTGGGTGAGCGACGCAAAGTGCGCCGCCAAGGGCAACAGCGCAGAGCACGCCGCCTGCGCCAAGAAGTGCGCCGAAGCCGGTGAAAAGCTGGTTGTGGTCAACGATAAGGACAACAGCGTCGTCCAGATCCACAATCAGGATGCGCTCAAAGGTCATGAAGGCCATCACGTGAAAGTTACTGGCAGCCAGACTGCTGACGGATTCCACGTGGATAAAGTTGCCATGGTGAAGGACCAGGGCAAGAAAGAAGAAAAAGCCGAAAAGAAAGGCATGTAACCATTTGCGAAAGAATTCAAAGGCGGCCTTACTGGCCGCCTTTTTTCTTTTGATTCTGGGATCGCCTCAGTGCCGCACGGTCATCGCACTACGCCGCTCAGCGGAGAACTTGCAGTCGCATAAAGCTTCTTCGGCATCCTGCCCGCCAGGTAAGCCAGACGGCCGGCGGTGACGCCGTGTTTCATCGCTTCAGCCATCATCACCGGGTCTTCTGCGTGCGCGATCCCTGAATTCATCAGTACCGCATCGGCTCCAAGTTCCATGGCTATCGCCGCGTCAGAAGCAGTTCCTACACCCGCGTCCACGATCAGTGGAACCTCGGCGATCATTTCGCGGAGAATCTGGAGATTGGCCGTGTTCTGGATTCCCATCCCGCTGCCGATCGGGGCACCCAGCGGCATGATCGCGCTTGCTCCGGCATCGATCAACCGCTTCGCAACCACAATGTCATCAGATGTATAAGGAAGAACAGTAAAGCCATCCTTCACCAGTATACGAGTGGCTTCGACAGTCGCCTGGACGTCAGGATAGAGCGTCTTCTGGTCGCCGATGACTTCCACCTTCACCCAGTCAGAAAGTCCCACTTCACGTCCCAAACGCGCCGCCCGAATGGCCTCTTCCGCCGTATAGCAGCCCGCCGTGTTCGGCAGAAGAAAGTACTTCTCTGGATTGATGAAATCGAGCAGCGACTCCTTGCTGCGATCCAGTTCCACGCGCCGGACGGCAACTGTGACCATCTCAGCACCGCTGGCTTCAATGGCGCGGGCAGTCTCATGCCCTGATTTGTACTTTCCTGTGCCAACAATAAGGCGCGACTTGAACTGACGGCCGGCAATCAGAAGAGGATCCATGGCTTTATTGTAATCAAATCGCCGCGGTGTATCAGTCATTCCGAACTGGGGGTATATTGTCCGCGGAATGGACAGTTTCAAAGCTTTCGGCGTATTCCTGATGTTTGGCGCGAGCATGGCCTCGCTCGCCGCGATCACTCTTCTCTTTCCTGGAACATTTCTGGATCGCGCATGGGCCCTCAACCCAACAGCGCACCAGCAACTCGCCATGATCGGCCCGCCGGCGGGCGTAATCTTTCTGGTACTTGCGGCGGTGCTCATGGGTGCAGCGGCTGGTTGGTTGCGGCGTCGCCAATGGGCCTGGTGGCTGGCGGTCATACTTATCTCAATGCAGATTCTGGGAAATCTGGGGAACATTGTTGCCGGCCACGCCGTGCGAGGCGCTCTCGGGGCGACCATCGCGTCCTTGTTGCTCCTCTATATTTTGCGCGTAAGAACGCGAGCGTTTGCTTCCCGCGAAACTGCGCCGTGATAATGACCACGTGAGCTCACCGCCACCGCCGACTGAGTCCATTCTCATTACCGAACATCTCACGCGCAGCGTTGGCGACCGCGCGATCGTGAACGATGTCTCGGTCCAGGTCCGGGCCGGCGAAGTGCTCGGTGTGGTGGGGCCGAGTGGCTCAGGCAAGAGTTCATTTTTACGGTTGCTGAACCGGCTCGACGAGCCGACTTCAGGTACGGTACTTTTCCGCGGGTTCGACTACCGTCAGATCGCCCCGCGTGAACTCCGCCGCCAGATCGGCATGGTCACGCAGCGTGCGTTTCTCTTTGCGGGCACGATCTCCGAGAACCTCAATTTCGGTCCGCGACAGCGCGGAGAAACACTTTCCTCGCCACGATGCGAGCAACTGCTGGCCCGCGTTGGATTGACGGGTTATGCCGAACGCGATGTGGCGAATCTCTCCGGTGGGGAAGCGCAACGGGTGTCAATCGCACGAGCCCTGGCCAACTCGCCCGCCGTTCTACTGCTCGACGAGCCAACGTCGGCACTGGACGAAGATGCTAAAGGCGAGGTCGAAGCGCTGCTGCGCGAAATTATCCGCGATCGCAATCTCACCTGCGTGATTGTGACGCATGACATGGCTCAGGCCGCGCGGTTTGCCGGGCGCCTGCTGCTCCTGGAAGGTGGACGCGTTCGCAAACTCGGCACCGTGCAGGAGGTTCTGCATGCTTAAGGGATTTTTTCACAATCAAGTTGCTCTCGGGCTCGCTCAGGCGGGAGCAGCGGCGATGGCGGCGTTCATCGTGGTCCTGCTCGCGCGCCGGCGGGATATCCATCTTGAAAGCGAAGCAGCGGTCGCCATGGTGCGCGGTCTGGTACAGATCATTGCGGTTGGCGCCGTGCTGGTGTTGCTGCTGCGGGGCCCGCGGTGGACGGGTGGTTTCGTTCTTGCCGCGATGATCGTTGCCGCAGGCGCAACCTCCGCCCGCCGGGCAAAGGGCATTCCCGGCGCGTTTCGAGTCTCTGCTTATGCCATCGCGTGCGGAGCGGGCTCGGTGATTGCTTTGATGACGTGGCTAGGCGTACTCGATTCGGCCATTACCGCGCTGGTACCGGTGGGGAGCATGCTTATCGCCAATGCCATGAACACCAACGGCCTCGCGCTGAATCGCTTTCGTGCGGACGTGCTTGCCCATGCCGGAGAAGTCGAAACAGCTCTCGCGCTCGGGGCCGGACCTCGGGAAAGCGTTGCCCCCTATGTGCAGTCGTCGTTCGAAGCCAGCCTGATCCCGGCGGTGGATTCTCTGCGTTCGCTTGGTATTGTCTGGATTCCAGGCTTGATGGCCGGCATGCTGCTTTCCGGAGCGAATCCTACGTATGCTGCCATGTATCAGTTCGTGACGCTGGCCATGATCTTTGCTGCGTCGGGCCTTACCTCACTGGTTTCAACCATGCTGGTTCGCACGCAGGCATTCACCGCCTCTGAGCAGCTGTTGCTGAGGCCTGCTGAAGCCGGGAATAAGAAACGGTGATTACTTGCGCGCCCGATTGGGTTTACTGGGTCTGACTGACCCGCAGCTTCCCGCCAATCCAAGCGGTCGGAATTGCGAGCACGATGAGCGCGACTGGATACCAGTGTGGACCAAGCGGTGGCTGATGGTTCCAGGTAAACACAGCTCCAGCAACGGAAACAATCAACCCGACCACGCCAAGAATCATCGCGTGAGCCATGGGGCGGTTCGGCGCAAGCAGGGCCGTGATGTAAGCGCCCGCAATACCGAACACCGTGCGGTATACGGTTGCGATCAGCAAGGCTTTGTCGCCCGCGGGTTTTCCGAGCCCAGGGAGCACGCCGATGGCAGTCATCAGCAAGTCAGTGGCGAGAGAAAGAAATGCGCCGGCGAGCAGACCGGCCAATAAAGCGCCGACACTACGAAGAGTGTTACTGGAGCCCGTTGCAGGTTGCAGGCTGGGTGAGCTCATTGGACCTCCTTGCCGCGAGGAGACACATAGTAATTCAAGAAGACGCGGAATGACACTGCCGCTCCTGCTTGGCAGGGTCGGAACAGCCATCTCTTCAAACGCGTCATCGCTGGTTCGGGCGAAACGGCGTTGTGTTTAGTTTTTTTGCGTGGAGGTCTTTCCCAGAACAGCGTCCCTGGCGCCTTTCAACCATCTGCCGGTGGCCCGGCTAGCCTTGCCCAGACTTCTCGAAGTATGACCGTTCGCCGTATCCAAAGCCGCGCTCGTGTGCTGCGCTCCGACGCCCCCTGCATTGAGAACGGTGCCACTCCCCTGAATCGTCCCGCGGATCGAGCTGCTGCCTCGCAGCGTAATCACGCTTTCTCCGGAAGTCGCGTCCAGGCGGGCAATTAGCTCCGCGGGGAAGTCGGTGTCCATCTTGGATGAGAGTGTCCACTGCGAAGATGATGTCCACAGGGCCCCATTGGCGGGGGTTCCCGGCTCTCCGAGATTAACCACCCGGCCAATCTGTGCGAGCTCTTGCGCGTCCTCACAGGAATCTGCTCCACAACCGTGATTGCACATGCTTTTGCGCAGATACATCGCGTGCTTTCCTGACGAACTCCAGACTTTAGGGCCCTGATGCTGGGCGTCAATCGCGGCGGCGCGCCCCCCGCTGCTGATCTCGCATGCGGTGTTCTCATGGGCTCCGGCGTACCAGTAAAGAGCTGTTGCGTCCTGGCCTTCATCATTTTTGACGATCACCGATACATGTTCCACGTCCAGCGGATGTTGCATCCGTCCGCAGTCGCGGTCCCACAGCGTGTAGTAGTGGATTTCAATGTTCTGGGAATCTCGAACGGGAAAAACCTGCCCGTAGATCGTACCGTCAGCAGCCACAGGATGGGGGATAACCTGATCAGGTGCAAACCGCGCCGGCCGCACCGCGCAGTCGGATGCGCTGATCAAGAATGTTGGCCGGAACTGTTCCAGCAATGCCTGCTCCTGAGCGTCGGGTATTCCATCGTGGTCGCTGTCGACAGATGTCTGAGATGTTGCTGTTATCGAACATAGGAGAAGGCAGGCCAAAATGCACCCAAATCGTAGGGACAAGGCTCGCGACTCGAACATCCTTCAACTCTAGAACTTTTGGCGAGGCTTAGCGAGGCAGGACTATGAGCGGGTGATGGGCGACTCCACATTAGCCCCAGAATGAATCACCCTCCGCTTGCATTGCGGAGGGTGACAATCAACAAGAAGCCGCTCTTACTCGAATATCAAAATCGCAGCCGCGATCACGGTGGTCCAGAGGCCGCGCTTGTCGCCCACGGCGGTCTGGGTGATGTTCGTGGTGCGCACGATTTTGTTGGAGATCCGGTAAATCTCTTTCTTCTCGTCCCACGACTTGTCGGGATCGAACTCCACGTTCAAGGTGGTGGCAAGCATTTCGGCGGCAAGTTCTTCGGCGTATTCGCCGGCCACATCGTCGGCTTCGCCGAAGGAGTGGTGCTCGCTCAGGTAGCCGTAGGTGGAACGGTCGGCTGGGATGGCCAGGCCGATGCTGGATGCGGTGAGCCGGTGCGGTTCACGAGTGGAGTTCTCCGCCACCACGGCAAACGTCACTTCTCCCGGATAGAGGTACTTCACGCCTTCCTTGCGCGAAATGAGCTTGCAGTTGGGAGGAAAAATGGATGAGACCCGAACCAGATTTTGTGCTGCGATTCCCGCGTCACGCAATGCAAGCTCGAACGAAGTTAAGCGCTCCTTATGTTTCCCAACTCCTTTGGTCAGGAAAATGCGCTTGGGAACCATGTCCTTTCCCAATTTAGTGTGCCTCCAGGGGGTAACGAAGTGATTTTGGACTGAATCACAAAAAATAACACACGCGGGCCGAGCGTGTGGAAAATTTACGGAAAAATTTTGCGCTGCTCTCGGCGGAGAGGGGGATTTTTTGCGCTGCACGAAAAACGGTGCAGCGCGGAAGCTACGTCGTCCTCACCTGCGCACTCGTGCGCTGCGCCGCACCAGCTTCAAACGCTGTCCCTTGCTTGATCTTTACGGCAATCTCAATGAAAGCCAGCGCGGCGCGGCTCAGGGCTTTGTCTTTACGAAAAACAAGCGCCAGGTCACGGCGGATCACGGCATCACTCAACGGAACCGCGTAGAGCGTTCGTGCCCGGGATTCCTCCTGAACATTGGAGCGGGCGATGAACCCTACGCCGACGTTGGCGGCGACGAAGCGCTTGAGCAGTTCACTGGAATCGAGTTCCATGGCGATCTTCGGTTTGAGCCCCCGGTCGTGAAACAGGTTCTCGAGTGCGTCGCGGGTGCGCCCCACTTTGGGGAGCAGCACGGGATACTGCGCGGCGTCGGCTACGGTGGCCTGCTTCAGCTTGCCAAGCGGGTGGCCCGCCGGTGCGATGACGACCAGTTCGTCGCGATGAATATTCACTACGGTCATCCGTTTGTCATCCACGGGAACGGAGACGATGCCGAAATCCACTGAGTTGTCGATGATGGATTCCAGAATCTTGGCGCGCTCCAGGCGGCTGATCTGCACGCCCACTTTCGGGTACGATTTTTTAAATTCCGCGAAGACCTCCGGCAGGATGTGAAGGCAGGTGCCTTCATTCGCGCCGACCACGATTTCACCCCGCGGCACGCGCTCCATCTCGGCTACGGTGGTCATCATGGTTTTGCGGGCCTCGAGGCTGTTTTCGGCGTATTGCTGGAAGATCTTACCCGCGCCAGTGAGGGCGACCCGTCCACCGCTGCGGTCAAAGAGTCGGGCGCCCACTTCTTCTTCCAGTGCGCGGATTTGCGACGAGATGGCTGGCTGGGTGCGGAAGCGTTTCTCCGCCGCCCGAGAGAAGCTCGAGTGGCGGGCTACTTCCAAAAAGGTCTCCAGCTGGTCGAAATCCATGAGAATGTTACAGTTTAGTACGAGTCGCCATGAAAGCGGTCATCGCAGAACGATACGGTGGTCCTGAGGTGCTGGAGATAGCGGACGATATACCCGTTCCGCGCGTGGGTCCGAACGGCGTGCTGGTTCGTGTGCACGCCACGAGCGTAAACCCGGTGGACTGGAAGCTGCGCGAAGGCTGGCTGCACGGCCTGTGGCAGCTCAGGTTTCCCGTGATCTGGGGTTGCGATGTCTCCGGCACGGTAGAAGAAGTTGGCACCGCTGTGACGCTTTTCAAGCCGGGCGACGAGGTTTATGGCTTCAAACACGGCAAGGTGGGCGAGACGTATCGAGGAACCTACGCCGAGTACGCGGTCCTGCCGGAGAACACGCTAGCTCTCAAGCCGAAGAGTCTGACGCACGAACAAGCAGCTGCAATCCCCCTGGCCGCTACCACCGCGTGGCAGGCGCTTCTTAATCAAGCAGGCATCAAGCCGGGACATAAACTGCTGGTGCAGGCAGGAGCCGGAGGTGTGGGAACATTCGCAATCCAGATTGCGAAGGCGTTTGGGGCTCATGTGGCCGCGACATCGGGCCCAGCGAATCTCGATTTATTGCGGCAGCTTGGCGCTGACGAGGCCATCGACTACACACGCGAGAAAGTCGAAGACAGGCTTTCTGGCTTCGACTACGCCCTGGATGGCGTGGGCGAGAGTGTGTGGGCGAGTTCGCTGAAAGTTCTGCATCCGGGTGGCAGGCTGATCACTTTGACCTTACCCATTCCGCACGGCCCGACTGGCAGAGCGCGATTTATAGCAACCGGCGCCTACGGCGTGATCTCAGGGATGCTGCGTTCCCTGATTCGCGGCAAGTTTTTCATGATGACTCAGGTGAAGCCTCGCGGAGGCGACCTGGAGAAGATGAACGCGCTGATCCAGGCGGGCAAACTGCGGCCGATCGTCCAAAAGGTTTATCCGCTGGAACAGATCGCCGAGGCGCATCGCGAGAGCGAAAAGGGGCATGTGAGGGGGAAGTTGGTGGTAAAGATACGCAATGAGTAAATCGCAATTCGCAATTAGCCGCCAATTCCAATCGCGATACGAGTTCCTCTTGAAAGGCGAGACGCCTTTATAAAAACATGTTGCCAATTTCGGATGCGATCCGGCAGCGACCGCATCCGTATGAGTTTGCGCTCTACTACGACATTTAGTCCTTCACCAGCTTCCAGGTTGGGTCAGGATTGTACTCGATCATCTGGCCGGCAGCCTTCTCAGTATTGGGACCGAGATTCTTCTGGTATACGCGGCCTTGCTGATTCACGATGAAGGTCATCACGCCGGAGCTTCCCCATTTTTCCGGAATTGCCACAAGCGCGTAACCGGCGATCATGTTCCCGTTGATCACATAGTTGTACTTGCGTCCGGGCGCATACGGGCCCTGCTGCTTCAGGATCTTGAAGAAGTAACCCTTGTACGGATGCCGCGGTATGTAATTGGCCGGCGTCGCGGGCGCGCTGGCAGTGTGCTGCCTGGCCGGGTGCTGCTTCATCTCATAACCTTCGGTCCGCGCTGATGCCACCCATACACCAAGGGGGCTTGTTTGCTGGCCTTCAGGCGTTTCCCAAAAGAGGCCGTCTTTCTGTCCTTCATGGCTCAGCAGGCGCTGAGCGTATTCGGCGACTCCATCATTGTCATGATCGCCTTCGGTGAAGTATTCCCATTGTGCAAGCACATAGGCGCGGCACACGGAAATGGCTGAGAGTTCGTTTTCGCCAATGCGGCGGTTGAGGATCTCTTCCATTCCGGCTGCGGTATCGAACCGCCATTGATCGCCGGCCTTCACAATCGGAATGGGGAAAGGCCATCTTTCTTCACCAATGGAGAAGATGTAACGCGTGTCGCTGACTTGTTTCAGCTCCGCGCCTTTCTCCACGGCGGCGTTGAACAGCTCGAGTTCGTTGTTGTCCTGGACCTGGTCGCCGGAGAGTAGCTTTTCATACTCCGCACCGAAGATCGCGGCCATGGCGGCGCGGTCTTTGGATTTTGCGGCGTTAACCAAAGCATCAGTCGCGTCCTGCGGTTTGGGGTAGAGGGTCTGCTTCACGTCTGCCGCGGTCCCCGCCGTTGCGCGTGCCGTGACTGCCAGCAGCATACAGAGCGCGAGAACCACGACGGCTGCGAGAACCAGCCGGAAAGTCACTGAGGCCGAACGGTTGCCTAGAAGCAGAGGTTCAGAGCTCCACAGGTCGAGATGATGGTCATGTCGTGCTTTCATTACCGCCTCCTTGGGACCGGTTGGCCGGACTGCGGACGTTGTTGCTGTGGTGGGCCGCCGGGTTGTGATCGCTGTTGTGACGGTGGAGTGCGGGGCTGTGCCACAGGCTGGTTTTGCTGTTGTCGGCTGGCCTGGCCTCTGTTGCTCGCCGCACCAGGATCGATGGCACCGCTATTTCCCCGGAAGACCTCCGGCGAACGTGGCGCTTGAGCACGCGACTGTGGAACCGGTTGAGCGACACGAGGTTGCGGTGCGGGCTGATTCATGCGAGGCTGCGGAACAGTTTGTGTGGGTGATGGCCCCGGAGTTGTCACGGGACCTCGTGGGCGAGGAGCTTCAGTCGTCGGTCCTCTGGGCGTCTCAGGTGGCCTTGCTGTTGGCGGTTGAGTTGTAGTGGTAGGCGGTGGTTCGCGACGAGCTTCCGGTCCTTTCTCTTGCGATTGGGGAGGTTGCTTTTCACGCTGCGCGAAAGGCGGCTGTGGGCGGGCATCGGGCCGCTTTGCGGGAGGCGTTACCTGTTGTTGAGGTTCTTCGCGACGGTCGCTCTGACCGGGCTGAGATTGTGGAGTCCGTCCGGCCTGTTCGCCTTCGCGCGGGAGTTGGCCGTGTCCGCGGTTGGCATTCACGCGCGGATCGTTGGGATCAATATTGCGACGAATGATCTTGTTGTCGTGCTGCTCGGGGCGGGGTCCCGGTGCAGCAGCAGGAGGCGGAGCTCCCTGAACGCGCTGGTCTGCGGGACCGCGTTGCCGGCGCACATGGCTGAAGTCGGCGTCTCGATGCACCGTGTTATAGCGGTTCAACGCCGGGTAATTCACTGGACGCCGTTCGACTTCGCGATTCACACGCACGTCGCGGAAGTCATTTCGAACGTAGACATTCGTAACATGAATGACCGGCCGCGAACGCTGCACCCAGATTGGGCCGTGTTCCCAACCGTGGTAGTAGATTGTGTGGTGATGCCAGTCGCAATCGTGGTTCAGCCAGGCACCGATAAAGAATCCTATGCTGAAGAAGATCACCCCTGCCCGGTAAACCGGCGGATAGGGAAGGAACACCACACCGGGATCATAGATGGGGACGTAGATGTACTGCGGATTGGCTGGATAGATGTACACGAATCCCGCTTCCTCCACAATTTCATGCTGCGGGGTGGTGACGAGATAGCCGGAACTGCGGGCCTGCTTGCGCAGCTTTTGCACGGCCTCCATCACATCAGTGGATTGCGCCGCATATGCCTGGCCGAGGGTGGTGGTCCAGTCAAGCTTATCTGCCATCATTGAGAGCACAGTCGGATAGTGGGCGACGGCCTTGACGCTCACGTCCCAGGGAGCGTCGTCTATATTCGTTCCCGCACCATAGGCGCGCACCTCGCGCGCGGCTTCATCGATCTGATCAGGAAAAGTAGCCGCAAGCAGGACCTGTGCAAGCAGTGGATCAGGATAGAGCGCGATGGGAGCCACCAGGTTCTCGAGCTGTTCGCGCGTAAACTGAACCTCCCAGTCCTCCTGGGTCTTATTTGCAGCGGAGAACGACCACTGCGAAGGTATGAGAGCAACAACCAGTGCGACGGCGAGCATCTTCCTCATGCCACGCCTCCTTGTGCTGGAGTCGCCGACCGGGATTTGAGTTGCGAACGTCGCAGACCGGCAGGCGGCGGCAACGGGCCTCAATCTGCGAGCCGTATGTAGATCTGCTCGCCGGTAGAGGAGGTCAAGTTGTCGAATCTACTCTGACTCTGCCACGTGCCTGGACAAACGTACGGTGACGAGGCTCACGTGCCAACGTGATGTTGTTCTTTCGAGGGTTCGGTGAAATACCTCAAATATCCTGCGTGTTTCATGCCGCGAAGTGCTACGGTGCAAAAGTTTTTCTCATGCGCAAAAACTACGGATTAAGGCAAAAACGCTCGCCAATCAGTGCGAATTGCGGTAGGCCATATTCGCCGAACCATTTAGGCTTGACGGCAACTTGAAGCACCGCCGGGGTGGGTCTTACTTCTCGCCACCGCTCAATTACCGGTCCCGGCGAAAAATCCAGAAAATCTAGGAGCCCCAATGAGCAAGCTAGTACAGCTTTGGCTGCTGGCTATTTGTGTTTCTTCAGCAGCCATGGCCCAAAGCGCGCTTCCGCGCATTACCTTCTCGGACCTGCAGAGCGGTCCGAACACGGGAGGCAAGGGCAATCTGGGCGCGATCGTGACCGTGTACGGTGACGGTTTCGGCACAACGCAGGGTACGTCAACAGTTACCGTGGGTGGAGCAAAAGCCGCGGCATATCTGCAATGGACGAACACCAAGATTAGCTTTCAGCTGGGTTCGGCAGCGGTGACAGGCAATATCGTGGTGAACGTAGGCGGCAGCGCGAGCAACGGCGTGGCGTTCACGGTGCGGTCAGGAAGAATCTTTTTTGTGTCGACGACCGGCGCTGATGCGAACTCAGGCAGCTTCTCAGCACCGTGGGCGACGCTCGGCCATGCGCGGACGGTGAGCCAGGCAGGCGACATTATTTACGCGATGAACGGAGTCGCGGCGACAGGGCTGGACGGCTCCAGCGCGTCGCTCGCGATTGCCAAGAGCGGATCTTCCGGTCTGCCGATCGCGATTGTTGCTTATCCCGGTGCGACGGTGACCATCGGCTCGT
>DATAEJ010000083.1:0-34089 GCA_036258095.1 Candidatus Angelobacter sp.
CAGGGTGACGTAGGCTGTGGTGCTGGTGACAGGATCAACGGCAGTTCTGGCGACATAGTGGGTTCCCCATCCGCCCGTTACGTTGATCAGGGCCGTGGAGGCCGTTGTGGTGGCGAACACAGAACCGTTCTGCAGTCCCACCATCCTTACGTTGTCATCTTGAGGCGCAATCCCGATGGCAGTCACCGGGACATTACCTGCGGCAGAGGTGGCCAGTGGCGCCTGGCTGACCAGAGACATCGCTGCTCCCTGGTTGATTGATCTGTAAAGGCGGTCGGTTCCGAAATACACCGTATTCGGCGTGCCTGGGCCGAGCGTCATGGGCGCGTAGAACCGAACGGTGTCAGCGCAATTGATACCGTTCGGTGTACCTCCGCAGCCCAGGAACGACCACGAACCTTCGGTTGCGGATGCTGCCAGGTTCACGGTGGCGAATCCGATCTGATTATTGGTCTGGTTGAAATAAGTGTGATACAGCGTGACCGTGGTGGTACTGGTACTGCTCTGGTCGATGGCTGAATAACCACCATCACCGAAATCGGCTCGCGTCCAGCTTCCGTCCGGCTTCATAAATTCGGTGCCGTTGTCCTGGGTTCCTCCGATGGTGAAATTCGGATCGCTCGCATGTACGGAAAGACTCTGAAATTGCGTGGCGCGGAAGCCCGCCCTATTCACACTCGTCCAGGTCGCCCCGCCATCAGCCGAGCGGAAAATGCCACCATCATTGCCCGTATACATCACAGTTGGATTGCTCGGGGCAAAAGCGATGACGTGAGAATCAGGATGAAGGCTGGTTCCGCTGCGCGCGAACGTTGTTCCACCATCAATGGATTTGGCAACGGTAGATGAGCCACATGCGGCAAGGGAGCCACTATCGAAGTTGCCTCCCAGGAACAGGGTGTTCACGTTCTGCGGATGCACTGCTACAGGCTCATCGTAAAAACATTGGCCCCCGCAGAAGCCCTGAGCCGCAGCAAGCGGAGTCCAGGTCAGGCCACGATCCACTGACTTCCTCAACGTCCCCTGTCCTTGCACTGCTCCGCATGTGACGTTCTCGTCGAATGTCAGAAAGAAGGTGGTTGCAGCGGGAGCGCCGGAGTGATTGACAGCAAATTTTCCGATTTGCGATGCGGTGATTTCGTGTGTCCAGACGGCGGTGGACGGGTTGGCCCACGGGTCGCCCGACGTACTCACCCACACACCGTCTTCAGGGACTGCCGGGCTGCCGAAAACATTCACGACAATTCGTGTGGGATCTCCCGGATCCATTTCGATGTCGGTAACTGACTGATTGAGCGTGGGTGTCTGGATCGTCAGGCGAGTGAATTGTGGATTCGCTGCCAAAGCATTTTGCGAAACGTAGACGCCGCGCGTCGGCAGCGTAGAGAAGGTGTCAGAACTCAGGCCGCTGAATCCCGAGGCGGTCGAAAGCATGATCTGGCTGTCGTTTGCCGGATTGACCAGGATCTTTGTGATGGAGCGGCCGGTGAAAACGTCTACCGGGACGGCATCAGTGCTCAGGTTGAATGGGCCGCTCAGATCAGCGGTCGTACTTGCATTGCGGATCACGTACAAACCGACGCCAAAAAAGCTGTCGATCGCAAAATTGCCTTCGCCCGTGCCCACAAACACGGTGTTGTGATTGAGCGGGTCGATGGTGATGGCGCCAATCGAAAGCGACTGGGCCTGGTCCATCAAAGCTGTCCATGTCGTACCGCCGTCCAGCGTACGATAAACGCCACCCTGCGCCGCAGCTACATAGACGATGTTCTCATTCGTGGGATCGATCGCAATGGCCGTAACGCGCCCGCTCACCGGCACTTCCAAGGTCCCTGTTTGCCCATTGGGAATGGGATCAGGACCTAATTCTGTCCAGGCAGGAACCGCCGCGGCGCCAGTCGCGCCAGACTGCAGAGTGAACGTAAAGTTCCGATAAAACTGCTCCTGAAGCTGCATGTTCCGTATGGCGTTGCTGCGCATTTGGGGGTTGCGCGTGAGGTCGTCGATGCCGCGCAATGCCTTGATCTGCTCGTCGCGCAGGAGCAGGTATTGCTCAGGAGAGATCTTCCCGCGGGCGAATGGCGGAATGTCCGCGCTGTCGGCATCCCCATCGTCGGCTGCGGTTGCTACCGCAGCTTTGCTGGTTTGCGAGACGCCCTCGTTACCATCTGCTTTGGACTGACCAAAAGCACTACTGAGTGAGAACGCCAATACAGCGACAAAAGCAGCAACGCAGCGGGAACACAGCATGTCCTGGAAACTCCCTACAATGCCAGAGTGGTCTGTCTTCAGCGGAGGTGGGGCGCGAGCCTGGCGCGAGTTGCAATGGACTTACAGGCCCATTCGACGCCCTTAGCTACTGGAGATTCAGAGTAGCTGTAATGGTGTCATTGCTTAATCCCTAAGGTCAATGGTCCGCGGTGAGAAATTTACATTTGGTGGTAGCTTAAGTTCAACGTTAAACCGGGCTTAGGAACGGCTTAAGTTGGTGCAGCTGCATTTTCTTATAATTATCTGGCCCGTGCTGGTTTCCGACTTCGATTTTTACCTTCCCGAAGAACTCATTGCGCAGCAGCCACTTGCTGACCGAAGCGCCTCGCGAATGCTGTGCCTGGAGCGAGGCAGCGGCACGTGGCAGGACCGCTACTTCCATGATTTCCCCGAATTGCTTCAACCGGGCGACCTGCTGGTGGTAAACAACAGCCGCGTCTTCCCGGCCCGGCTGTTCGGACAGCGCAGCGGCTTCCGCTCACAGCTGCTAAGCTCGCGTAATCCCGCCTCAAGGGATTTTCTGAAGGGCCGTGTTGAGGTTCTCCTCACCCGACAGTTGGGGCCGTGGGAATGGCAGGCGCTGGTGCGTCCGGGACGAAAGGTCGGCGTGGGGGAAAGGATAACCTTCACATCTGAGAACTTCCCGGACCCGCTTTCGGCCGAAATCATCAGCCGCGGTGAGTTTGGCGAGCGCACACTGCGTTTTGATGAAGTGCCGGACTTTTTTGCGATGGTGGAAGAGCTTGGCCACGTGCCCCTCCCGCCTTACATCGCTCGGCCAGACACGGGTGAGGATAGAGAACGCTATCAGACGATCTATGCCAAGATTGAGGCCCGCGGAAGCGTGGCCGCCCCAACCGCCGGATTGCACTTTACGACTGAGATTATGGAAAAAGTGCGAGCACGGGGAGCTGAGGTTGCCGAACTCACTCTCCATGTGGGTCTTGGGACTTTCCAGCCTCTACACGTCGACAAAGTCGAAGACCACCGCATGCATACGGAGCGCTACAGCATTTCGTCCCCTGCTGCAGAACAGATCAACCGAGCACTGGACGAGAATCGCCGCGTGATTGCCGTCGGCACAACCAGCGTAAGGACGCTCGAGTTCGTGGCTAGCGCCAACAACGGCCGGATCATTGCAGGGTCAGGCGAAGCGGATATCTTTATCTACCCAGGATTCCAATTCCAGGTGATACGCGGTCTGCTTACCAACTTTCACCTTCCGCAATCGACCTTACTGATGCTGGTTTCAGCGTTCGCCGGACGCGAGAGCATGCTGCGCGCCTACGAGCATGCGGTCAAAGAACGGTACCGTTTCTTCTCCTACGGCGATTGCATGTTCATCGCCTGACCTGGCGCAATTGACGAAGTACAATTTAGTTTTTGAGAGCAATCCTCGGATAGTCGCGGAAATGTGGCCAGCCTAGACTCAGGGCTATGGAAACGATCATGCGCAACAGCAACAGCGGCGAACACCTTTGGTCTCTGGTCATGGCCCGCGACGCCAAGTCTGACGGCCGCTTCGTTTACGCCGTGAAGTCAACCGGCATATTCTGCCGGCCGACTTGTCCCAGCCGCCGCCCCAGGCAAGACAACGTCGAATTCTTCACCACGCCAGTCCAGGCCAGATCGGCTGGATATCGGGCATGCCAAAGATGCAAGCCGGAACAGCCTAACGCGCAACTCGGCAAAATCGAAGCTGCATGCCGCTTGATTGACCAGCATCTTGAGGATACGTTGCATTTACCAGAAATGGCGGCGCATGTAGGCCTGAGTCCGTTCCATTTTCAGAGACTCTTCAAACGCACTTTGGGCATCAGCCCGCGACAATATCAGCAGGCACAGCGCGGACGCAGGTACAAGCGGGCACTGCAAACGGAATCGCGAATCACTGATGCTGTTTATGAAGCTGGGTACAGCTCGAGCAGCCGTGCCTATGAAAACAGTAACGCCCATCTTGGCATGACTCCTACCTCCTTCCGACGCGGAGGCGAAGGTGTGCTGATCAATTACACGATCATCCCTTCCGAACTGGGCAGAATCCTGGTCGCGACCACAGCGCGTGGAGTATGCGCGGTGCGCTTTGGCGCCAGTGCCTCGGCGCTCGAATCAGAACTGCGGCAGGAGTTTTCTGCGGCAACTCTGCGCCGAGATGATCGCGCACTGCAGCCGGCGGTCGAAGCCATTCGCTCGTTGCTTGCAGGCTCGCCTTCGTTGACACACGTTCCAGTGGACATCCAGGGCACCGTATTTCAGCAGCGAGTGTGGCAGGCCATCCGGCAGATTCCCGCAGGCCAGACACGCAGCTATACCGAGCTGGCCAAACAGGTGGGTGCACCCCGGGCTGTACGCGCAGTGGCGAGCGCTTGCGCGAGCAATCCCGCCGCTCTTGTGGTGCCATGCCATCGCGTGGTGCAGAAGAGCGGCAAACTGGCGGGATATCGCTGGGGGCTCGAACGCAAAGCAGCGTTGCTGCGGGCGGAAGGCAGCGGCCAGCACTGATATTTTCTGATGATCCAGATTCAGGGCGCTTCAATCTACATCGATGAGCAGGGCAGCGGGAGCCCAACGCTGTTCCTTCACGGCAATCCTGATTCCTCGATTCTCTGGCGCGGCATCATCGCCCAGTTGAAGTCACGATTCCGCTGCATCGCGCCTGACCTGCCCGGCTTCGGCCACTCCGGGATCCCGAAAGCCTTCAAATACTCGCTGCCCGAACTGAGCCAATTCATTGATGACCTGGTAATCGCGCTCAAGATCCGTGACCCATTGAACCTTGTTGTGCACGACTTCGGAGGCCCATATGGCCTTGCCTGGGCCGTGAAACATCCGGAAAAAATACGCGGACTGGCGGTCATCAACACTATCTTCTTCAGCGATTATCGCTGGCACTCCTGGGCCAAAATTTGGCGCACGTGGCCCTTGGGTGAGCTCAGCATGGCCACCACTACGGGGTGGGCGTTCCGCACGATGATGCGCAAGAACGCACCCCGGCTCAGCGAAGAACACCTGCGCGAAACCTACTCTCTCTTTCAGCCGCGTACACGGAAGATGGTTCTTGATCTTTACCGCGCAACCGATCCGAAGAATTACAAAGGATGGGAAGACGAGCTCCTGCAGCTGACTGCACGCGTGCCGGCCATCGTGCTCTGGGGTGACCGCGATCCGTACGTATCCCTCGCCTACGCTGAACGGTTTGGCGCAAAGCAGGTTGTCCACTATGCTGATTACGGGCACTGGCTTCCGGCGGAGAATCCGGAAGATGTGGCCCGCCGGCTAGGCGAGTTTTTCAAATAAGTTCAACGCAGAGCTGGTTGCACCGCGAAATCAAAACAGCTATAGTCAACGCCCCTGAACGAGGCCCGATGCGTAAGATTTTCCATTTCAACTCTCCGCGCGAGCGCTACAAGAGCGATGCGGCCGTGGTGTGGTGTTATGACCATCGCTTCAGCCTGGTATTCACCAAGCTGCTCAAAAAGCTTGGGGTGGACAACCACGACCCCATCCGCGTCGCCGGCGGGGCTAAAGTACTGGCTTCGCCCAGCAATGAAGCCGACCGCGAGTTTGTGCTGGAGCAGATCCAGATTTCGCGCCGACTGCACGACACGGATGACGTGATCCTGATGCTCCATTCCGATTGCGGCGCGTACGGCGGTCTTGCTGCCTTCGAGAACGACACGGCGCGTGAAGCTGAGCATCATCGCCAGGAGATGCACCGTGCGGCCGAGTACTTGAAATCGAAGATGCCGGACATCAAAGTGAAGGCATATTTCGTGGACTTTGACGGTGTATGGGAAGCCGACCTGGACGGTGGTGCGGCTTCCGAACGGATCGCATAAAGCACAAGAAGTGACTCAGGTTGGGGTTTTATGTTGCACGGGGCCCAGGGCCAGTATCAGTGGTTGGAATCTTCCTCACATTCTCTTCAGAACCTGCTCAGCGTTTGCCCGGATCTTGTAGTCGGCAGGTCTCTGGCGATCACCTCATTTGAGGAGCGCTCGCTCATTGAAAGGCTGGAGGCTTGTTCCGGCCGCATAATGGGTCCGGTGGTGCACGTTCCTTCAGTTGCCAATATCTCAGCTCTTCCGCTAAGCGGCGTAAGAGAGTGGTACGGTTTCGTCAGCGCGATTTCCGAATCGAAGCTCACGAGCTTTGTGCGAAATCACTGGTTCACACTCGGACCGGCGGCTGTGGCCCGCGTGCCGCAGGAAAATCTCTGGGACCTGCAGCGCGCGGTACGCCTTTTCTGGCAAGAACTACAGCGCGTGCAACCCGAATCCTATGTTTCTCGCGGACAAAGGCTCGTGCTCGCTACTCGCAACCCTGTCCACTTCACGGCAATCTTACGGGCATTCAGTGCTCCCTCCAGCCCGCGAAGCGGCGACCTGACTGCTTAGGCCGAAAGATTCGCTCGCGCTATACTCTTGCCCGTACATGGCCAACATCCTTTATGGTGTGAATGGCGAGGGATCAGGGCATTCCACGCGCTCGAAAGAAGTTATCTCCCATCTGATTGAGCAGGGCCACACAGTCCATGTGGCGTCGTTCGATCGCGGACTCGCGAATCTCAGCAAGAGCTTTGAAGTTACCGAGATCTTTGGACTGCGCTTTGCCTACGTAAACAACCAAGTGCGCTATCGCCGGACGGCGGCGAAAAACCTTCTTGCCGCCCCCAGAGCCGCACGCAGCTTCGCTCGCCTGCTGCGGCTCAGTGAACAATGGAAGATCGACCTGGTCATTACCGACTTCGAGCCGCTTACGGCGAGGATCGGGCATCACCGCCGGATTCCGGTAATCTCGATCGACAATCAACACTGCCTGACGAACACAGACGTGAAGCTCCCCGGGCGTAACCGTCGCGATGCCGCTGCGGCGAAGATCGCGACGCGTCTTATGACGCCGCATGCACAAGCCTATTTTGTGACCTCATTCTTTCCGGCGCACCCCAGAAAGAGAAACAGCTTTCTGGTTCCTCCGATTCTGCGTCGCGAAGTGCTTGAGGCGAAGCCCGCAAGCGGAGATCACGTACTGGTTTATGTGACTTCGCCTGCATCGGAACTGGCTGACATGCTGCGACAGGTGCGGGCTGAGTTTGTTGCGTACGGATTCGGACGCGATGGACGCGAAGGGAATGTCCAATTCAAAAAGCCGAGCATGGGAGGCTTTTTGAGCGATCTGGCATCGTGCAAAGGAATCGTCGCCAATGCCGGATTCTCACTCGTGAGTGAAGCCTTGCACCTGCAGAAGCCGTATCTCGCCATTCCGGTGAAGCACCAGTTTGAACAGATCTTTAACGCCTACTTCCTGGCCCAGCAGGGTTATGGCGCATTCTGGGAAGAACTGACCAAAGAGAAGATCGAGTCGTTTCTCTTCAACCTGCCGCATTATGCTGAGGCGCTGGCTCGTTATCCTCGACAGGACAATTCAGCCTTGCTGAAGCAGCTGGACCAAAGCGTCGCAGAATGGGTCGGACGCAAGACGAAATGGCGCTCGCTCTTTCGCGGCAGGAAAGCTTCGCGATGAACGTCGTCGAGCCTCTTCCTGAGCCTGAGCAGGAACCCAAGCCAACCACGCTGATCGAAATAGCCACACTGAGCGCCCTGGCGGTCTCGATTCTTTGTCTTCTCCTCTTCGCGTGGCTCGCGAGCGAAATGCGTGAAGGCGACACGCTGAAATTTGACGCGGCGGTGCGCGGCTGGGTACATCAGTTTGCGTCGCCCACCCTGACCCGCGCCATGATCTTCATCTCGCTGCTGGGCTATGACGTCTTGATTGCGGAGCTCGTCTTAGCACTGTCCATTTTCTTGTGGCTGCGCTGGAAGCGTGGGGCGGGGTGGCTCCTGGTGGCCACGGTTGGCGGAGTGGTTCTGGACGTCGTCTTGAAATACAGCTTTCACCGGCAACGGCCGGCGCCCTTCTTTGGCGATGCTCCGCATTCCTATAGTTTTCCCAGCGGCCACGCGCTGGTTTCATTCAGTTTTTACGTGGTGCTGGCAGGCCTGATCGCTGACCGTGTCCGGCCGCTTTTCCTGCGTATCCTGCTTGGCGTGATCGCGGCTGTGCTGGTGATTAGCATCGGGATTTCGCGCATCTATCTGGGTGTGCACTATCCCAGTGACGTGCTCGCCGGCTATCTGGCGGCGGCGATGTGGGTGGGAACGATCCTTACTCTTGATCGCATCAGGGAACGGCGGCGTCGGCGCGCTTAGGAGCATGAAAATTGCCCTCCGGCCGTTCTGCTGAGAGCCTCACCACGCGTCTTGACTCCCGCGCCGGCCGCGATCTTTCATACTCCAGGAAGTCTTTGATGACGCGGCGAGCGTCTCGATAACCCTGAACAATAATTGGACCGATGATGTCACCGTCAAAGTCCAGCGCGTTCGCCCTGAGCGGCTCTTCAGGAGCGATATGGAAAGGCTCGACGTACCGGTAATGCTGCGTTCCGATCTCTAGTTCCACCTGCTCAGGCTCCACGCCGAGTTCGGCCGCATAAGCGCAGCACAGGCGATTGAAGTTGTTGAGCAGCGCGATGTCCGATTTAAAGTTCTTCGAGATCAGGATGTCCACCGCGTGCACGCCGACATCGAGAAAGGTTTTGATCTGTCCGGAACTATCCTCGCCTTCCAGCGGGGACATGAGCACCAGAAAAATCACGTCGGCACCCAGCCGCAGCGCGGGCAGGATGGGCTCGTTGGTCATGATGCCGCCGTCGGTCCACAGGCGCCCATCCATCGGCACCGCTTCATACGCGAAGGTATACGAAGAGGAAGCCACGGCGGCGTGAATCAGGTCAGAAGGCTGCTCAATCTCGCGGCGGATGAAGTCTGGTTGCGCTTCCGGATCTTTCAAGAGCTCTTCGGTCGAGACGTTGGAGAAGAAGCGACCAGCCCCATGCTGGATATCGGTGGCGGTCATCACCACGCGAATCTGTGACTTTCGCAGCCGGTCCTGCGGAATCCGCGCCCGCAGAAACTTGATGCGATCAAAGTTCGGGAAAAGACCCGTTCGCAGCGGCAACCGCAGGAAGGAGTGGCTCAGGCGACTCAGCGGGTCCTGGAACAACTTGTAAAGACCAATGGCACAGGCGATCACCGCCGCTGCCGGAAGTGGCGCGCTCAGTTCTAAAGGGCGTCCGGTTCTCCATGGCAGGTGAATGTGGGTGAACGCCAGGAACAACACAATAAATCCCCACACCAGCACGTTCGCGCCGAGTGAGACCCACGCCTTCTTGCGGTCGGGCTCCCAGTTACGCCCACGGAGGAAGTTGAACACGACATATCCGATGTAAGAGAGCTTGTCGGCAAAAAGAAGAATTGCAACTCCGGCCAGTGCAAGGGAAAACCACGTGAACTTGGGATGATGAGCATGAAGGAAAATGCCGCGTTCCTGAAGCCATTGCCAGATGAAATTACCTACGCCGGCCGACGCCGCAATCAGGCCCGCCAGCAAAAACACGTATCGTGACCAGTCGATCCCAAGCGTGGCCGGAGTCAGTTCCATCCACGAATCCACCAGGGTGTCAGCTCTACCTACAAGGCCTTCTGCGTGTGCCGCGTAAGAAGCAGCGTTGATGCTGCCGATAGACGTCGCGGTCAGTATATGCGTGGGGACCTCAGCATCCTGGAATGCCATGAGTGCCCCGGCTTCGTACGCGCCACGCGCTCCTCCACCCGAGAGCACGACACCTATACGCGAAGAAAAGTGCGGTGCTTCCCTGGGTACGAGCTCCTCCCTGAACTCTTGGCGCACCTCTTCCAATTCGGCCATTGCGGCCGCGCCGCGTCCCTGAGTCACTCTTGATGCCATTGCTAGGCAAAGAATACCGCAGCTTTTTATCGGCAGGCATGTCTATTTCGGGCGCGTGGGCACCGCTGGGGCGAGACTTCTGTGCGTGCCTTCAGGCTGTGTTACTCAAGAAAAAGGCGCACCCTGAAGTGCGCCCGTGAGAATGCCACATCCTGAGATTTACATACCACCCTGCTTGGCGGCCTGAGATTCGTGGAATGCCTGACGAACGTCAGCCAGGAACAGCTGCGAATTGGCATTGGACGGTCCTTTGCCGGACAAGATTTGTTCAGCCGGTATCAGGCTTCCATAGAACGTGCGCGTCGAGTCGTCATCTGGTTTCACCGCAGCTCCGCTTAAGTCAAGACCGGCGAATAGGCCTTTCGTGCGCGAATAAACCAGGATCTTGTTCTTCATCTTCCAGTCCGTGCTGGCCTGGGCTTCGCGGCCAACCGGGCCGGCTGCGATGCCACCTTCGGCGCCTAGCTTGAACTGCGAGCTCATCAGCTGTTTAGCTCCGGCATCGCCGAGGAACACCATGACCAGATCAACCGACTCAACTCCAATTTGGGCCCCCCAGGTGCCGCCCGTGATCGCCATAAAAGCAGGCTGGCTCCAGCCATGTCCCGTACGGCAGGTGGCAACGCCACGGCCATGCTGCGCCCCGAAAACGAAGCCGCCTTTTACCATGTCAGGCACTACGGCCACGCAGCTGGCATCCTTCAACACATCCTGCGGTATGGCGTTTTCCGGAATGTTCATCAGCTGTTTCAAGTTGTCTCCCGCAGCCCGCAACCGCTCAACTACCTGCGCCTGCTCTCCATAGACAGTTTTACCGGAGACAGTCTGGGTTTCGTGGTGTGTCGAACAGCCCATCACCAGAGCCGCCAGGGCCGGCAATACAAGGGCAAATAACTTCCTCATGCGTGATCCCTCCTAATAGGCCTTCCGGGACAGCGGCCGCGCAAAGCCCTGTGATTACGGCTCACAAGGCAGCTTTCCGGCAGTTCCAGCGAAGACAGCGGCAATTCTTCCGCCGTTCTGTATGACGATCAGGGTTAAGGGGAAGTTGTACTGTCGACACTCAGGTGCATGAGCCAGTGGGCGAACCTGAGGCGGAATGACGCTTGACCAGAGCTGCCGGACGTAGCATTATGCGCACTTACATGGAGGGGTTCCAAGTGCGTCGTCTGTTTACCGCTGCGATTCTGATTCTCGCATTCTGTGCTGCTGCTCATGCTGAAAGCGGCAAGTTGAAAATTCGGGTGGCGCTGGTTGACAGAGACCTGAATGTCAAGCCTGTCCCCAAACTGTCGCTCACTCTGCAGCCGAAATCAGGAGCTCCCGTAAAGGCGGTAACCGCTTTCGACGGCACGGCAGAGCTGGACCTGGCGCCCGGAACCTATCACCTCACAAACTCGCAGCCGGTCGAGTTTCAAGGCAAGAAATACAGCTGGGAAGTCGACGTGACAATCCACCCTGGTTCGAACCAGCTGGAACTCAGCTCTGATAACGCCAGGATTGGCCAGGCAGCTCCGGCGGGGCGCGCCACTGATGAACTCTCTGCCCAGTTCAAGCATCTTCAGAACACGGTAGTCACCGTATTGGGCGAGGAAGGTTCCGGTACGGGCTTCCTGATCGAACCGCGAGGACTCATCGTTACCAATCAGCATGTGGTCGGAAAATCCGAATTCATCTCGGTCCAGTTTGACCCGAAGAGAAAAGTCCGGGCCACCTTGCTTGCGTCAGACGCGCAGAAAGACGTCGCCGTGCTGTGGGCCAACCTCTCCGGCATCCCGGAAGCCGTTACGGCCGCTCTGCCAGACAAAAAGGAAGCTCCCGTAATTGAAGGCGAACGGGTAATGACCATCGGCAGCCCACTCAGTCAGCGCAAAATCCTCACCACCGGCGTGGTCAGCAAGGTTGAACAGCGCGCCATTATCTCTGACATCCGAATCGATCACGGCAACTCCGGCGGGCCCTTGTTTAACTCGCTCGGTCAGGTGGTCGGGATCACCACATTCGGCCAGAACGGCGGAGGCGCGGGCGTCTCAGGGATCGTGCGCATCGAAGAAGCGGCGCAGGCGATACAGGAAGCACGGAACAAGATGAAGACGGCATCATCACCGATTCCTGATCTGTTGCCGGTTGAGCCAGAGACAAACTATCCCATCGATGCTCTGAAGAAGACGCTCGCGCAAAAGAAATTCGATTACAAGCCCTACCGCTTCAATGCCGGGGATTATTGGGTTTATCTGATTACCCCGCCGCTCAAGTACTACGCTGAGGAGCAAGGCAAGATCCAGGCGTCACAAAGCCGGAACAAACGCAACAAGCAAGCGAGTTCCAACGATGATTCTGAGGCGCAAGATGACCTGAAGAGTTGGGGCGAGTATGTTGGCGAGTACAAACCTATCCTGACCATTCGTGCATTGCCGCAGCTGCGCGAAACCAGTGGCTCTATGTGGAAACGGAGCATGCTGGGCCCGGCCGTGGCCGCCACCGTACGATTCAAGACGGATTTTTATCGCATGAAGTTGAAATGCGGGGACAAAGAAGTTCAGCCCATTCATCCCGGCAAATTCGATATTGCTTTCGACGAGCGAAATATTCGCGTGCATTTGACTGATGAGGCTTACGCGGGCTATTACACGTATCCGCCTGATGCCGTTTCACCTTCGTGCGGCCAGGTTACACTCGAGCTTTATGCTCAAAAGACCAGCGCGGCGCCGACCGCAGTCAAGGTCCTGGATGCAAATACCGTGAACCGCATCTGGACCGACTTTGAACCGTATCGCCAGGAGGCCAGCAAAGCGGCGAAGTAGGACGACCCCGAAATTTCACCCTCGCCACCTCTGGGCAACTTCTCAGGGGAGTTCGGAATCCCACACCGCGAGGTGACATGGATGAAGGTAAATTCGAAGCTGTTCTCTTCTCTTTTGCTCGCAAGCACGCTCGCGCTCCCCGCATTCGCGCAAGACAACAACGGCGGCGTGAAGCAAGACACCAAGGACGCGGCTCACTCAACGGCTGACGCCACCAAGAAGACCGGCCATAAAGTAAAAAAAGGGACCAAGAAAGCCGTGAACAAAGGCGCGCATGAAACCAGCAAGGGAGCCGGCAAAGTTGAAGACAAGACCAAGCCGAGCCCCAGCCCTTCGCCTCGCTAAAGCGGCCCAGCCAAACCAGAGTACCTTTATTTTGTTGACGTTCGGCGCGGTTGGACTTAATATCCGCTTCAGCCGCTTCGTCCGTGATGTCCATGCATAAATCTGTGAAAACTGCCGCACGTAAACCCGCTTCGGGTGACGTGACGATCCCGGACAAGCTCTATTTCCGCATCGGCGAGGTCAGCCGGCTGTGCGGGCTGCCCAGCTACGTTCTCCGCTTCTGGGAGACAGAGTTCCCGCAACTCAAACCACCCAAGAGCGGAACCGGACAACGGACGTACCGCCGCGCCGATGTGGAGCACGTGCTCCGTATCAAGAAGCTGCTGTACGACGAAGGTTTCACTATCCCCGGGGCCCGGGCCCAGCTTAAGGCGGAGATGAAGCGCAAGCAGAGTCCGCTGCCTTTCGTCGTGCCTCCGACCAACATGAGCGAACTGAAACAGGTACGCCAGGGACTAAGTGAGATCCTGGGCATTCTTGCGCAGCGCCGGCAGGCCGCCCGCTAGTTCCAACCCGTAAGTTTTACAGCACCATGACAATCCCGAGCTGCATCCAAAGAGGCAGCGGCTATAATTAGGACATAGACTCACTTTTCCAGTGGTCGCCCGTCTTAAAGGAACAGGTCTATTCGATGTCGAAAAAGCTTCAAGTCCTCCTTCTTTCCAGTTCCATGCTGGTTGTTGTTTTTGCCCTGATCGGCGGTCTGGGAGTGCATGCCTCCAGCAGCAGTAGCAGCGCTGACAGCTCTTACTCCCATATGCAGGTGTACAGCGAGGTGCTGCACCGCATCCGCACCGAGTATGTGGAAGAACCGAACATGGGGTCGGTGACAAATGGGGCGCTTCATGGCCTGCTGGAGTCACTGGACGCAAATTCCAGCTACCTGACTCCGGCAGAGTTTAAGGCATATCAGGCCAGCAAGACGGACGCAAAGGCAGGCATTGGAGCCGTGATTTCCAAGCGCTTTAGCTACGCCGCGGTGGTTTCGACAACCCCAAATGGACCGGCAGATAAGGCCGGCATCAGCGCAGGCGACATTCTGGAAACCGTGAATGGCAAAAGTACTCATGATCTTTCGCTCGCCGCAATCAGGACCCAGCTTCTTGGGGAGCCGGGTTCGCGCCTCGAAGCGGTGATCATTCGCGCGCGCAAAGTTGAACCGCAGAAGCTGACCATCGTTCGTGAAATCGTGAATCCTCCCGCAGTACAGGCGCAACTGATGGGCGAGAATGTCGGCTACATCAAGTTGCAGGCTCTCACCAAGGGCAAGGCCCAGGAAGTAGCGTCAAAGATCAAGGACTTGCAGAGCAAAGGCGCGAAAAAGCTGGTGCTTGACCTGCGCAATAATGCCGAAGGCGACGAGGACGAAGGAATCGCCGTGGCGAACCTGTTCCTCAACAAAGGCCTAATCAGCTATCTGCAGGGTCAGAGGTATCCCAAGGCAACGTTCAACGCCGATCCGGAGAAGAAAATCACAGACCTGCCAGTGGCAGTGATCGTGAACCGCAGCACCGCCGGCCCCGCTGAAATTGTGGCTGCCGCTCTGCTTGATAACAGCCGAGCGGATGTGGTGGGGGAGAAGACTTTTGGCGAAGGCTCTGTCCAGAAAGTACTGGATGTTCCTGATGGCTCGGCACTGATCCTGTCGGTGGCCAAGTATTACACACCCAAGGACAAGATCATCCAAGACACCGGCATCACGCCAAATGTGCCGGTTGCGTCAGGGCTGGATGACGTGGCGGCGGTGACCGATGATGACAGTGAGGTTGCCCCCGACGAGCCGCAGCAGCAGCAGACCAAGCCTCAGCAGAAAGAAGACGACCAGCTGAAGAAGGCGCTCGACGTCCTCAATCGCAAGAACCAGAAATCCTAAAACAGCATCCCAAACAGCACCCCTCCTCCAACCAAAGCGCGCCCTTCGGGGCGCGTTTTGGTTGCGTCCCATTGTGTCCGGCTCAATGGAAACACCTAATGGCAGCCCCGCAAAACGTACCGGTTTCAGCAACATTCATCATGTACTCCGGTGTGTTGGGCTTAGGGCATGGAACCTGGAATTAGTGCTATTCTGGGCCTGCTCACATTTCCAGCGCCATGAAGTTCCTGTATTCAGACCTGCCTGATTTCCAGATCGCCGGGAAAAAACTGGTGGGCAAGGTTGTATTCGCTCTCCTGGTATCAGGAGCTGCGCTGGCTGGCACGCTGGTGGGCCTGCTTGTCGTCTACTCCACGGACCTTCCTCAGATCAGCGAGCTGCAGCGTTACCGGCCAAGTACCATCACGGAGCTCTATGACGCGAATGGAAAAGTAATCGGCAGTTTCGCCCTCCAGAGGCGCATTCTGGCCCAATATGACGATTTTCCCAAGGTGCTGCGCGATGCCATCCTTTCCACAGAAGACAAGGATTTTGAAACGCATCTGGGAATCAACTTCTGGCGCGTGCTGGGTGCGACCTATCGCGACCTCACGTCGAACGCGCGTGCGCAGGGCGCATCCACGCTGACGATGCAGCTCTCGCGCAACCTGTTCCTTTCGCCGGAGCGACATTTCAGCCGTAAGATCCAGGAAGCCATGCTCGCCATCCAGATCGAGCGGCACTTCACCAAGGAGCAGATCTTCACGCTGTATGCAAACCAGATCTTCCTGGGGCATGGGGTCTACGGCTTTGAGGCGGGAGCGCAATACTACTTCCATAAACCCGCGCGCGAACTCAAGCTCGAAGAGGCTGCGCTTCTGGCAGGATTGCCCAAAGCACCGGTGAATTATTCGCCCATCAACTTTCCTGACCGGGCGGTGAAGCGCCGCAACCTAGTGATCAACAACATGCTGGAAGATGGCAAGATCACCGCTGAAGAAGCCGTCCGCGCCAAATCGACTCCGTTGCGACTGCATATCGAGCAGGACCAGTCTCCGGCGCCCTACTTTGTCGAGGAAGTGCGCCGTTACCTCGAAAAGAAGTTCGGTTCAGAAGAGGTACACGAGGGCGGTTTGCGGGTTTACACCTCGCTTGATCTCGAATTGCAGAAGTCCGCGACCGCTGCGGTCCTGGACGGCCTTGCAGCATACGAGCGGCGCCACGGATGGAAAGGGCACCTGAAAAACGTTTTTGAATTGGGCGAAAAACTGGATCGCTTCCAGAGCGCTGACTGGTCGCAGCCAATCGTGCCGGGGGCGTTCGTTCATGCGGTGGTCGTAGACATCGGGCTGCAGTTTGCGAAGATCAAGGTCGGGAATCACAGCGCTTACCTTGGCCCTGGCGAACTGGCGTGGACGGGACACAAGCTGCCGAAGAAGCTGCTGAACGTGGGCGATGTAATCTACGTCAAGGTGCTTGCGGTAAGTAATGACGGCTCAGCGCGCGTGAGCCTGGAGCAGGATTCAGGAGCGCAGGGCGCGTTGCTGGCCATCGACAACGCCAGCGGCGAGATCAAGGCAATGGTCGGCGGCCGCGACTACAGCGAATCCAAGTTCAATCGCGCCTTGCAGGCGCAGCGGCAGACCGGCTCGACATTCAAACCATTTGTGTATGCGGCAGCCGTGGAACAGGGCGCGCGGCCGGACGACTACATCGTGGATGAACCGGAGACCTTCAACAGCAACGGAACGCCGTACACGCCGCACAACTTTGATCATCGCTTTCAAGGCAAGATTACCCTGCAGCGGGCGATTGCCGACTCGCGTAACATCCCCGCCGTCAAGCTTGCGCAGCAGATAGGAATGAACAAAGTGGCGGACTATGCGCGGCGCTTCGGGATTACCTCGCCGATTCCGCCCTATCTTCCGGTCGCGCTTGGTGCAGCCGATCTCACCCTTTACGAGCAGACCAGCGCCTTCACTGTCTTCCCCAATGATGGCATCAGGATCGAGCCCCGGCTGGTGCGCAAGGTGACTGACTATGACGGGCACGTGATGGCCGAAGAAGGTCCTGAGGCGCGCGACGTGATCACGCAGCACGCGGCGCGCACCATGGTTCAACTGCTGCAAGGCGTTGTCCTCCACGGCACGGCAGCACCGGCACGGAAGCTGAATCACGCTCTTGCGGGAAAAACGGGGACCACAAACGATTACACTGATGCCTGGTTTATCGGCTTTTCTCCAAGCATGACCGCCGGTGTGTGGCTCGGGTACGACGAGAAGAAGACCTTGGGCGACAATGAAACCGGCGGCCACGCCGCGCTGCCCGTCTGGATCGACTTCATGCGTGCCGTAACCGCGAATCCTCTGATCGCGCGGGAGACCTTCCCTGGGATGCAGATCAACACTGAGAATCGCGTGGCTCTCAAGCGGGCGGCTGTTGTCCCTTTTAAGAAAGCAACCAGTATTGGAGTTCACTGAGTGCTGCTCAAGATCGTCCGTTACCTGCTCCGCGCGCTGGTGCTCCTGCTCATCTTTCTCGGCTCGGCGCTTCTCTCGATGCGGCTGGCAATCCATGACCGCGAAATCGAGGTTCCGAAACTGGTTGGTCTGACTGCCGCTGAAGCGGAGCGCGTGGCGAACAGTAAAGGCATGGTGACTTCCGTCGCAAACCGGTTTTACAGCGCCGAGTTCCCGAAAGGCCACGTGGTCGCCCAGATGCCGCAGCCGAAAAGCACGGTTCGGCACGGCTCCCGGATCCTGATTTCTGAAAGTCTGGGGCCGCAAAAGGCCGCTATTCCGAATGTCGTCGGCCAGAGTGAGAACGCGGCCAGAGTCAATCTGAAAAGTCACGGGCTCCAGGAAGGCAGCATCATCTCGGTTCACTTTCCGGAGGCAACGCCGGGAACCGTGATTGCGCAATCGCCTTCCCACGATTCGCAGGAGGTTAACTCGCCGCGCGTGAACCTGGTGTTGGCTATGGGCGATGAGGTCACGTACGTGATGCCGAGCTTTACCGGGAAACCGCTTGCCGAAGCCGCGGAAGCCGCGGACAAGGCGGGACTGGTTGTGGCCAATGCACCGAAACCGAAAGCTGGTGAGGCGAACACGCCTGCCCTGACCGGGGTTGTGATGAAACAGTATCCGCCGGCGGGACAGAAAGTGGCTTCGGGGGACAAGGTATGGTTCACGGTCAGCAGGCAGGC
Organism: Candidatus Angelobacter sp.; assembly: GCA_036258095.1. Lineage (GTDB taxonomy): Bacteria > Acidobacteriota > Terriglobia > Terriglobales > Acidobacteriaceae > Angelobacter. The sequence goes on from DATAEJ010000083.1 coordinate 18,284, forward strand.
GGCTTCGGCGGGTGAGGTAAGTAAGCAGTAACTGCGGCGTTTCCTCAACAGGACTTCTTTACGTGATCCGCTCCATGATGGCGGCGAAAAATCCATCACACGGATGTATTCCAGGAACAGTTCGCAGAAAATCTCCGCGAACCAGACTATCGAGATCTTTCCATAGAAGTTCGCCCGAGCTTTGCAATCGGACAAGCTCTTCTCGTAATGGGACCATTTGAAACGCACCCGACGCCCCCAATGCGGCTTCAAGCACGCCTTCGTTCTCCTCTGATTCCAGGGAGCAGGTTGAGTACAACAGGCGGCCGCCCAAAATGACGTGGCTCATTGCGGCACGGAGAATCGCGATCTGGCGCGATTGCAGGTCGCGGATGTCTTCCGGACGCAATCGCCATTTGATTTCCGGGTTGCGAGCGAGTGTACCCGTGCCTGAGCAGGGCACGTCGGCGAGGACACGGTCGAACTCTGCGCGGAAGGGGAGCGCCGCGGCATCGGCTGTGATCACCTGAACGTTGGCTTGGGGAGCCATGCGGCGCAGCAGGCGGGCACGGTGTGGATGCAGCTCAGCGGCAAAGATCTCCGCCTCCGGAAGGCGAGTAGCTAGCGCGCCGGTTTTACCGCCAGGAGCGGCGCAGCAATCCAAAATCCGCTTGCCTTTCCCAAGCAGCGCTGCGACGAGCTGCGAGCCTTCGTCCTGAATGGCAATCTGAGCAGAACGAAACAGCTCCGAGTGCGTCACGTCACCCGACACGATTTTCGCCGCTGTGGCAAGCAATCTACCCGGCTGGACGTCAATTCCTTCATTGGCAAGCTGCTCTTTTTCCTCGGGTTTTCCCAACCGGAGAGTCGTTGTGGGAATTGCCTGATCGAAGTTGCAGATCAGCGCGGCGGTTTCATCGCCATACTCTGTGCGCCATCGTTCCACCAGCCACGAAGGATGAGCGTACTCCGCCGCGAGCCCTGCCTGTTTCCATGGATGCTTCCCGCTACGCTGAGCGGCCTGGATCTTCCGCATCACTGCATTGGCAAGCCCGGCCGCCGAGGTCTTCTTCGCCAACTTGACCAGTTCGACCGCCTCATTCACCGCAGCGTGAGGCGGAATTCGCGTGAGAAATAAGACTTGATAGGCACCGATGCGGAGAGCGGTCAGCACTTCTAAATCGAGTTTGCGCATGGGCGAGAAGCTGAAATACGCGATTGCCTCGTCCAGCCGCGAGCGCCAGCGCAGGACGCCCATCACAATTTCCGTGACGAGATTCCGATCGGGTGCAGAGAGTTCATCCAGCAGCTCCGAATGAAGTAGTTCGATCGCGTAGGCTGCTTCCCGCTCCACTCGCAGAAGTATCTGGAAGGCAGCAACGCGGGCAGGAGAAGCAGGCAAGGTGATCAGCCCAGCCGCTCGCCCGGGTTCGGGCGATAGCCGCTGATGAAGTCGCGGGCAGACATGTTTTTTTTGCCTTCCAGTTGCAGCTGCAGGAGCTCGAGGTTCGAGCCGTCGCCACAGCCCACAATTAGTCTATCGCCACTAACGCGCAACTCGCCGGCCGCGACCTCGGCAGCTTCGCTGGCTGGCCGCACAGCGATGAACTTGAGATTTCTGGAGCGAAAAGTCGTGTAAGCACCTGGCCAGGGCTGAAAGCCTCGAAACCGGTTGTAGATCTCGGTGGCGCTCCGTCGAAAATTCACCAACCCATCTTCTTTCTTGAGAATCGGCGCGAGCGTGGCGAGTGAATCATCCTGCGGCGCGCCCTTGATCTGCCGATCCTGCAACTGGGTGAGAGTCTCGATCAGCAAAGCAGCCCCAAGCTCAGCCATACGTGGCGCCAGTGTGACCGACGTATCGTCGGCAGCGATTGCGAGTTCGCGCTTCAGCAGAGTGTCGCCGGTATCGAGCCCTTCGTCCAGGTGCATAGTGGTCACTCCCGTCGCGGTCTCGCCGTTGGCGATCGCCCATTGAATTGGAGCGGCACCGCGGTATTTCGGCAATAACGATCCATGCACATTAATGTTGCCGAAGCGCGGCAGATGAAGCATCCAGGGTGGAATGATGCGGCCATATCCCACAACGATGATCGCATCGGGCTGAATGCGTTCGAGCAGATGCTGGAATTCTTGGTTCTTCCGGATCTTTTCCGGTTGGGTGACCAGCAGGTGAAGACGCACAGCGGTCTGCTTCACCGGAGGTGCGGCCAATTGCATGCCGCGTCCCTGCGGCCGGTCAGGTTGAGTTACGACGAGCTGAACATCATGCCCTGCAGCGACCAGTGCCTCCAGGCTGGGAACCGCGAACTGGGGCGTGCCGCAGAAGACCAGTTTCATGGCACTATTTCCACTCGCCGACGCGCATGAGCTTTTTGACTTTACGCAGCATCAGGTCACGCTTGAGCCTGCTGACATGGCTAATGTAAAGGGTGCCCTGAAGGTGCTCCGTTTCATGCACCAGCGCGCGTGCCAGCAGTTCTTCACCGGTGGTCTCAAACCAGTTCCCGTCAAGGTCCTGGGCGCGCACGGTGACTTTCGCTGGACGAGTCACGTTCTCGCGAAACTCCGGCAAGCTGAGGCACCCTTCTTCGCCTCGCTGCGAACCTTCTGTCTTGATGATCTCAGGATTGATGAGCACCAGTTTGGCGTTGGGATCTTCTTTGAAGCTGATATCAATCACGGCAATGCGCTTGCCGATACCGATTTGCGTGGCCGCCAGCCCCACGCCATGGGCCGCGTACATGGACTCGAACATGTCTTCGGCGAGTTTCTTCAGTTCGTCGTTGAATTCCGTGATTGTTTCGGCCGGCGTTTCCAGCACCGGGTCACCATACTTCACAATGGGATAAACCATCTGCCTCGTCAGAACCTCTGCAATTGTTGTTTGTAGCCCTCGAAATTGCGGAGGGTCTCGAGCATGGAATCGCCTCCGAACTTTTCCAGCGCGCAGCGGGCCAGGGTGAGGGCGACCATAGCTTCGGCAGCGACGCCGGCTGCCGGCACCACGCACACATCAGAACGCTCGTAGGCGGCTTTCACCGGCTCGCGGCTGGCGAAGTCCACCGAGCCGAGCGGACGACGAAGCGTGGAAATTGGTTTCAGATAGCCGCGCACCAATATGTCTTCTCCGTTCGAAACTCCGCCTTCGATTCCACCCGCGTGGTTGGATGCGCGGGTGAAACCGGTGAAGGCTGACTCCTTCGTCTTCGCCTGGTAGCCTATCTCATCGTGCACGGTGGACCCGAATGCCAGCGCCGAACCGACTCCGGTTCCGATCTCGACGGCTTTTACCGCCTGTAGTGACATGACTGCCTGCGCCAGCAGTCCATCCAGACGCTCATCCCACTGTGCGTAAGTACCCAAGCCGGGAGGAACGTTGTGCGCCACGACTTCGAAAACACCGCCGACGGAATCGCCTGTGCGCAACGCCTGGTCAACCTCGGCCTTCATGCGTTGCTCGGTTTCAGGATTCGCGCAATTGAGCAGGACTTCGTCTTTTGCATGAAGCTCCTGCAAGCGCGACCAGGAAATTTCAGTGTTCTCCAGCACTGCATGTCCCACGGCGATTACATGACTGAGAACTTCGATCCCGAGAGTTCGAAGAAAAAGTTTGGCTATCGCGCCCAACGCAACCCGCGAAGTCGATTCACGAGCCGAGGCTCGCTCCAGCACATAACGTGCCTCAGCAAAGTTGTATTTCATGGCTCCGGCCAGATCAGCGTGTCCCGGGCGCGGCGAAGCCACGCGCTTGTGCTTTTCTGGGTCGCCAGTCTCAACCGGAAGCGATTCCTGCCAATTCTTCCAGTCATTGTTCGCGAGCAGGATGGCAACCGGCGAGCCAATCGTCTTTCCATGGCGCACGCCTGAAACAATGTGCGCATGATCTCTTTCGATCTTCATGCGGCCACCGCGGCCAAAGCCCTGCTGCCGCCGCCACAATTCGCGGTCAACAAACTGCAGGTCAATCTCGAGCCCGGCTGGCACGCCTGAAAGGAAGGCGATCAGGGTCTCTCCGTGGGATTCACCGGCAGTGAAATAACGCATCATGGTCTAAGAAATGAGGTATCGCGGCAAACCTTTGATTGTAGCCGATGGGGTTGCAGAGAGAGGTAGGACTATGCACAGACAAATATTCCGGCGTGAGGGGAAGCGGGCCCTCGGTCTTCTGAGGGCCCGGGTTGGTAGCTTACGAAGGGAACGCATTCCCGCCGAGTTGGAAGACACCGTTGAATCCGCTCGACGTGATCTGGAACTCCTGGCCTCCGGCCCATGCATAGGGCGCGGTGGCCTGGTTGATCATGGATCCCAGAACGCCGACTTTTGCGCCGCTCTGGTCTCCTGCCACCCACGCGATGATCTCCGGAGTGAGTGCAGCGACTCCGGCGATTATGGCGATAATGATCCCGGCAATGATCGCCGGTACCGCCGCGAGGAAGTATCCACCGATCGCGACAAGAATGATCCCGATCACAACCACGATACCTTCGACGATGTGGATCCACGTAGCCACGTCAGTCCAGTGGTTCTGGACCGGCGGTGCTGCCTGGGTAAATGCAAGGGTCTGTCCGCCACTCGCCGTTTTCTGCAGTGAGAGGGTCAGAAAACTGGTGTTCTCCGCGTAGGTGTCAATGCCTGGGCTGATGTTCACATGGACCATGGTATAGACCTGAACCTGATTGCCGGTGATGTTGATCTTCAGGCTTGTGATTTCCGGATAATAAGAGGTAGCAGCCACGGTGACTGGCTTCATCGGGATGTTCTTAGTGTTGATGACCGTCGAATTGTCGCTGCTCAGGGCAAAATAGGAACCATCTACGCCGTTACCGATCGCAACCGGTAGACTGGGGACGACCATGTTGGTAAGGAACGCCTTGGTACCGAACGAGAGTCCCGCCTGGGCGCCGGCAGGAATGCCCCCTTGCGAGACTTCGAACGCATTCTTTGAGCCATCGTTGTTATTCACCATGGCAAGAACTGCGAACACCGCGTCTGCGATGTTGCCGTCCACCGAATCCAGATAGGCGTATCCCACACTGGTGGGCATCATCCATTGGAAGGCGGCATTGTCGGCCGTCATGTTCAGGTTCACCGTGTTGAACACAGCGTCGATCATCGCCAGATTGCTGTTGAAGAAGAGAGCAAATGCTTCTCCGAGAAGGCTGAGGATTTCCGGATCGTTGAGCCCGGGAATGGTCGGGTTTGTGGCGCTGCTGGGGACCGAAACTGCAGACACCCCATTCGGCGGGTTCTTGTAGAGATACAGATTCTTGACGGTGTCCGGCAGGCTGGCGGTGCCGCCTGACGCCGTGTCATTGGCCTGGTTGTCAGAGTACTGGTAAGTAGTTGCATTGACCACGGCCGTGACGGAGAACTGTCCGTCAAAACTGGTGGTGCCAGCAGCCTTGGTTCCGCTCTGGACGATCACCTGGCCCACAGCCAACGGTTCCTGAGGAGCTGAACTCAACACGACTGTGGTTACGTTGCTGCTGCGTGAAGCGCTTTGAATCGGCAGGCTCCACGGAGTAACGGTCTGCGCCAGGTATTCGAGTGCAATCTGAATCAGCACGCTACCGCCATTCAGCGGATAATTTGTACTGCCGTTCAGAGTCTTCACGGTCGCCGTTCCGCTGGCAACCGGGACCTGCAGACAGATGATGGATCCGCTACCACCAGGCGCGATCTGCCACGCACCAAAGTTGCCGCTGATACTCACATCCGCCAATGAGCCAGTCATGTTCTGCTGAAATGCCGTGGGATAGGCATTCGGTTTCGCAAAGCAGGCATTCACTTTGGGCGCCGGAATCGTGAAAACTGTGTCCCACCCGAGGGTGTCAAACCCGCTGGAGGGAGCGTCTCCCAAAGCGGTCCTCTTTTGAGTAGTAAGCGGGGCGGTTGTGCCGGCGCTGTATTCCGGAACTCCAAATACACCAGGAATCTGGAACCGCATTGGCGGCGGAGTTTTCGGCTGCTGTTTTGGCTCAGTCTTGACTTCGAGTTGTTCTAGAGTAGGCATGGCTTTTCCTTTCTTGTCGTGATCAGGTTCTTCCCAGGGACAAATCCGTTTAGTGGCCTTGAATCACAAGGGCGCCGTTCAGGAATGCGTTCGTTGGAGTGAACTGCTGCATTCCGGCAAATTGCAGAGACACGGGCGGAACTGCTGCCAGGGTGTTCGAGCCCACCTTTCCGCCGACGAGGTCGGCGACGTTGGCTGCAACAATTGCTGCTACCGTGTTCGCGATTCCATACGCCAACAAGCCTCCGCCCAGATACCACCACGGCACTGAAGTATCGTGCTTAACCGAGGCATTCGAGTCGGCCAGGAACGAACAAGTGCCTCCAGACTGAGTGAAAGAAAACTGGTTGTTCGCGGTGACGTTGAAAGTCATGGAGCAGTCGCCATAGAGATCGCAATCACCGCTCACGGCCACGCTCATCACGCCGTTTCCAGGGGTTAGCAGTAGTGATTTGACTGAGGGGTAATACGTGATCAGCCCCACCGTCTCGGCCCCCAATTCCAGTTGCGAACCACTCGTTAGTACCAACTGGCCTGTGCTGGTCACCACAAACTCCCCGTTGACCGCGTGAGGAAAAGAGCTCACCAACGAAGGCAGCGTAACGTTTTGAAGGAACAGAGGAAGGCTGATGGCGAATGAGGCCGAACCGGAAAACAAGGTGGGGTCGGCGACCGGCGGCAATGACGTGGCGGAGCCACCGGTGGAAAAGATGATGAGATAGCCGGCTTGACCTGAAACCGGCTCGTAGTAGCTGAAGGCGCAGTTCCTGGGCGTTAGCCAGCTGGCCCCACCCGCGGAAGGCTGAATTGACGCAAATGCAAAACTGACCTCGTTCGCTTTCTGCACCAATCCGCTTGCAATTGTATTCAGGAAGATGGTCTGAAGCACCGCGTCAGTAAATGACGGTTGCTGTGCAAAGCCCATCGGGGTAACAAAGCCGGGCGCCCCCGGCTGCCCGAGCTGGCCCGCCTGCTGCATGAGAAACTGGAGTTGCTGACCAGCACCCGAATTCCCTGTCGATTGGAGCGCAAGGGAAAACTGCATGATTGGCTGGCAGCCAGCGAGCGGATACGTTTGGCCGTTGGGGCACTCAAAGGTGCCGCTTGTAATGGGGAGCAACACTTTGATCAATTTGCCTGAGCCACCCGGGACTACCTGCCACGGACCAAATTGGATTGAGAGATTGAACGTACCCAGCGAGCCGCTGAAGCTTGCCTGTAATGTTTGCAGCACTGCCGCGCTGTTTTGTGCGAGTGCACGGTTCGCATATGCTACGTTTGCCGCAAAAATCGTGTCCCAGCCATTCATGTTCATAGCGAGTCTCCTTTCAGCTTCCTCGACGGTTGCATCGCTGGAGCATGAACATGCAGTCGAGATGCCAACCATGTAAGGCGAGGACAGGGCTTCTAACTTGCTCGTTTAGAGCAGTGTGCGCCGCAGGCCGGAATCAATACCGCTCTGACCGTAGACAACGGTCTACTGCAAAGAGACATTCGTCTCATCTGCAAAACAAACCGCTGACGTTAGCCAATGGAGTTGGGAAGGATCAGAGCAGAGCCTTTGGGATGTGGTGATCCTGGTGAATGAATCAGCTGATTCGCGCAATGGCGCGGGGTAACACCAGCTCTGCTAGACCGCGTTGTGCCGCTGTGATAGAGTTTCGCCCCAAATTGGGGGTTGCTGCTCAACCTGACCCCTGATGACCAGTAGTTAAGACAGGAGGACTGGTTTCATGAATACGGGGACTGCGAGAAAGTTGAAGGTTCTGGTTTTTACAATCACCTTTGCTCTGTCCTGCTGCGCCGTATCTTTGGCGCAGAGTTCGCACGCGCGTATCATTGGCAGCGTCATGGATCCTCAGGGCGCCGTGATTGCAGGAGCGCACGTTACGGTTACGAATGTAGCCACAGGCGTGGAGACAAAGACGGTCACTGACCAGCTGGGACAGTACCAGGCTCCGGAGTTGCCGATCGGCACCTATCGCGTGAAAGTTCAGCGCGACGGATTCAACGTAATCGAGACAACGGAATACACACTGGAGATCAACCAGGTCCAGCGCATCGACGTACATCTGTCGGTCGGAGCCAAATCAGAGGTCGTCGAGGTGACGGGCGATGCAGCGCTGGTTGAGACCGTGAATCCGACGCTCGGGGCTTCCGTGACAAGCGAAGCCATTGTGGACCTGCCGCTCAATGGACGTAACGTGCTGGACCTGGCGGTGCTTCAACCCGGAGTGACGCCACACAATCCCGATGATACAAGCGCCGGGACATTTAACATCGCGGGCTCCCGCTCCGATTCGGTCACCTTTGTTCTTGATGGTGGCGTGAACAACAACCTGCTGAGCAACGGTGTGGTTTACAACCCTAATCCCGACACGGTCCAGGAGTTCAGGATCCTGACCAGCAACTACACAGCGGAATACGGGCGGAATGCCGGCGGCGTAATCAGCGTGGTAACGAAGTCCGGAACGAACCAGATCCACGGCTCCGCTTTCGAATTTAACCGCAACGACACGTTCGCGGCGAACACATATTTCAACAACAAGAACGGAATCCCCAAGGACGCTCTTAGCCGAAACCAGTATGGATTCACGCTCGGCGGTCCGGTGATCAAGAACAAGCTGTTCTGGTTCGTCAGCTACGAAGGCCAGAAGCAGAACGCCGGAGAGACGAACCAGGTCTCCACGTTCACGCCGGCCATGCTGGGGGGAGACTTCTCGCAGGCCGGTACCGATGCTACACATCCCGACGGCGGCGTTCCCAACGCCCTGGTGGCCAACTTCCTGCTGAACAATCCGTTCTATCAACCGAATCCTGCGCTCGCGGCGCAGGCAATTATCGATCCATCAAAAATCGATCCAGTAGCCCAGAAGTATATTGCCGCCAAGCTGATACCTACGGCTTCCGGAGCGCTGAGTTGCAACTTGCTGGATCCTACGGATCCGACGTCTGGGGAGTGTGCCCCTACGCTGATCAGCCAGGCAACGCACCCTACAAACTTCAACGAGTTTACGGCCAAGCTTGACTACAACTTGACCGACAAAGACCGGTTCTCGGCGACGGCGGGCGGCAGGCGGCTGGCCGAAACGCGACCATTCCAAACAGGACCGGGTTTTCCCGCCTCGTATGCGGTCCACAGCTACTTCTCAACGCTGACATACACTAGAGTGTTTTCTCCAACTCTCCTGAACGAGTTCCATTTCACCCTGCAGCGGAACGTAAACAAGCAGGCGGTGCCGGCGACCAACTCGCCTAATCCGGCAGACCTCGGCGTGGGAGTTACACCTGACCAGTCAACCGGTCCCACGCGACTGGGCTTCTCCGGCGGCCTGCTTATCGGTTTTAGTTCGCAGGGCCCCACGGCTCTTGTGGACGATACGTTCGGATACTCCGACACAATTTCCTGGACCAAAGGAAGACATACCTGGAAGTTTGGGGGGAGTTACCTTCCTTACCAGAACAATACCCTGTTTGATTTCTTCGTGGACGGCCAGTTCGATATCGACAACTTCAACGGCGCGTTCAATCAATACGCAAATCTCCTGCTGGGACTGCCCGAGGATTACTTCCAATTCGGGAGCGCTCCATCCAATATCCGCCAAAAGTCCACATTCGGATTCGCGCAGGACGAATGGCACGTTAGTTCCAATCTTGTGCTGACGTTGGGAATGAGGTACGAGTACAGTTCGCCGAAGATTGACACGCAGGGAAGATCTTTCGCCCTGGTACCGGGAGCGCAGTCACAGCGGTTTACCGGCGCACCAACCTCGCTTTTGTTCCCCGGAGATCCGGGAGCTCCCAAAGGAGCTAACTTCCCGGACAAGAACGACTGGGCACCGCGCCTCGGCTTCGCATGGTCTCCCCGCAAGGACAGAAGCACCAGCGTACGTGGCGGGATAGGGATGTTCTATGACGTTCTGAAGGGAGAGGACAACCTGCAGTTCAACGGTCAGGCGCCGTTCTTCGGTTTTACAAACCCGGTGTTTACAGATTGCCCGAACTCTGTCAATTCTGGAGATCCGAACTGCGTCACCGCGAATCCCGGATTCCTGACGAACCCGTTCACTTCCACCGGCACCGTTAACCCCTTCCCGTCGAAAGCGCCCACGAAGAATCTGGATTTTGATGCCACAGGTTTTCTACCCTTTGGTGGCGGCGGAGTGTTCTTTGTGAATCCGCACCTGCGAACACCATATGTGTGGCAGTACAACCTCAATATTCAGCATGAGATCGTGAGGAACCTGGTGCTGGAAACAGGCTACGTGGGCAGCCAGGGCAGAAAGTTGACTACGCTGGTGGATCGCAACCCCTTTGACCCCGCGACGCTGGCCAGTACGCCGCACCGAGTCCTGAACGAACTGGGCACAGTGGATGATCTCCGGTTCAGCTTCCTCGACGAATTCGAGAATGCAGTGAACACAAACTACAATGCCCTGGAAATGAAACTGCAGAAGAAGTCGTCGAATACTCCCTACCTGGGCATGACAGATTTCACGCTGTCCTACACATATGCCCATTCGATCGACAACTCATCCGGCTTCCGCAACCGGACGAGCCAGATTCCATTTTTCGACAGGAATGCTTTCCGCACGTCTTCGGATTTCGACGTCCGGCACCAGATTGCGGTGAGCGGAGGATGGAAGCTGCCTTTTGACAACATGTGGAGCAACGGCCCCAAGCGGATCACCGAGGGTTGGGGGCTCTATCCGATATTCACCTGGCGTACCGGCTTCCCGCTGGATGTGTTCGCGAACCTCAGCACGCGGCGCACGCAACCTGGACCTTCAGGCGCGGGCGATTCGGGACTTGTTTATGCGAACCTGACAGGCCCCATCACTTACTTCAATCCGAGCGCTCCCACGTCCGGCAGTACTGGAAACAACTACTTTGACGGCAGCGTTTTCACCACTACAGGCCTTGCGAACTGCCACTGCTACGGGTCCGGCCGCAACATCCTGCGAGGACCGGGACGCACGAACCTGGATATGGCTGTGACGAAGAAAACGAAGATCACGGAACGTACGGCACTGGATCTGCGGGCCGAGTTCTTCAACGTCTTCAACCATGCCGAGTTCAACAATCCTGATACGAATATTGACAGCGGTACGTTCGGCCAGGTAACGACAACTGCCGCGCCGAGGATCCTGCAGTTTGGAGCCCGGTTTACCTTCTGAGTGTTAATCTCCTGTGAGCTGGACCCGCAAGGGTCCAGTTCACGGCTGTTCAGCTATTAAAGGCCTCCCCACATGGACGCTATCACCTGATTTCCAAACGATGGATCTGCGCGTACTGACCGAAGCCGATGCTGAACAGTGGTGGGAACTCCGCCATCTTGCCCTTTCCACCGAACTGGCTGCGTTCGCAGAGTCTGCCGCGGAGCATGAGAGAAAGACAGTGGCGGATACGCGGGCATTATTTCGCGCCAGTTCGCCGGAGGATTTTGTTATCGGCTACTTTGAAGATGGCAGGCTGGCAGGAACAACCGGGTTCTATCGCGAGAAGCACGACAAATTCCGCCATAAAGGAGTGGTTTGGGGCGTGTTCGTGCGGAAGGAATCTCGAGGAAAGGGGGTCGCCAAGGCTCTGCTCAATGACGTCATCTGTCGCGTGCGGCAGGTTCCGGGAATTGAGCAGGTGTTATTGGTGGTTGCAGCCGGCCAGCCGGCGCCGAAGAAAGTCTATACGTCGGTTGGATTTCAGCATTACGGAACAGAGCCAAAGTCGCTCAAGGTAGGCGATCGATATATTGATGACGAGTTGATGATTCTGTACCTCTAGTCCAGACTTCCCCGGGGGACTTGCGTACATCCACTATAATGTTGATTAAGGTTCCGACCACTTCAGGCCTCAGGCATACCGGCCGGTGTGGCGGCTCCTTGCTCAGAAGGCAAGGACAAGGGTTCAGCCGGAAACAGCTGGGCCTCCCGTTTGGAAAGGAACCGGAGCACTTGATCTCTGCTCCACCTTCCTGCGTATGTCTACTTCCTGAGTTGCTGATCCAAAAGGTCTCCGATTGCGTCTTCAGGACAAATTCGGCCGCTTCATTACTGACCTGCGCGTGAGTATCACCGACAGGTGCAACTACCGGTGTGTGTACTGCCGCACCGGAAATCAGGGCGCGCAGTACTCAGAGCTTCCCTTTTCTGACTATCTGCGGATGGTGAAACTGCTCGTTGGGCTCGGGATCGAGAAGGTCCGGCTCACCGGTGGCGAACCGTTGCTCCGCAGTGGCGTAGTTGATTTCGTTCGCGACGTGGCGAAGCTTCGCACCCTTGACGGGCGGCAGCCTGACATCGCGATCACCACGAACGGCCACTTGCTCGAGGACATGGCGGAGCCTCTGAAGAAGGCAGGTCTCGGCCGTGCAACCGTGAGCATGGACGCCGTGGACGCTCAGAAGTTCGCCCGCATCACTCGCGTGCCCAAAGGCTACGAAGCTGTGCGGGCAGGGATTCGAGCAGCCAAGCGCGTGGGGCTCGAGCCAGTGAAGGTCAATTGCGTGTTGTTGCGCGGATTCAATGAAGATCAGATCGTTGAGTTCGCCCGCTTCTCGCGGGAAGAAGGCGTGGTGGTCAGGTTTATCGAGTTCATGCCGCTGGAAGAAGACCGCGTGTGGTCGCCGAACGTGGTTGTAGGGATGGACGAGATTCTTGAAAAGCTGAATGAGTTTCGTCCGGTCAAGCAGCTTCCGAACGCGCCAAGTGAAACGGCTCGGCGCTACACGTTTGACGACGGCGTCGGCGAAATTGGAATCATCGCTCCGGTCTCGCACCCGTTCTGCGGGCATTGTTCGCGGATCCGCATCACCTCTGACGGCAAGATACGCACCTGCCTGTTCTCCCTGCTCGATCATGACCTTGGGTCGCGCATGCGAGCGGGGGCAACAGAGAGCGAACTTACTGATTACGTTCGTTCAGTGGTCTCCCAGAAAGAGGCGCGGCATCACATTGGAGAAGAAGGATTTATCAAACCCTCCCGTAGCATGGTGCACATCGGCGGATGATTTAAGATTGCAAACTAGTAACTATTCTGAGTAGAATCCGCCCATCCTTCCCCAAGGCTTGAAATTTTCCTGGTGCACCCGTTCAAAATATCGCCTGGAGAGAAGCAGGAGAAATACTGACTGCGCCAGGCCGGGCGCAAGCGGGAATCGATCAACAGGTCCATGACGCTGGCAATAGAAGTCGCAGGAAAAACTGACGTCGGTTGCGTACGCGCGAACAACGAAGACAACTTCGGTTATGACGCGCGTTATGGCATCTTCGTGGTCTGCGACGGCATGGGCGGCCAGGCTGCCGGCGAAGTGGCCAGCAAGATTGCCGTAGACGTCCTGCTCCGCTATTTTCGCGAGAAAGCGATTTCCAGCGCGTCTGATCCGAAGCAGGCAGCCGAGCCTGCAACGGCCGCTTCCCTGGCCGTAGCGCTGCAGGAAGCTAACCGCGCGATCTTCGAAGCAGCTAAAGACCAGATGGGCCGGATGGGAATGGGCTCGACGGTGGTGGCTGCGCTGGTGCGCGGACATTCGCTTACCATCGGACATGTTGGCGACAGTCGCATCTATCTCGTCCGCCAGGAACAAATCCAGCAGCTCACGCAAGATCATTCTCTGGTGATGGAGCAGGTACGGCTGGGCTACATCACGCGCGAACAGGCCGAGCATTCAGAGTTGCAGAACGTGATCCTGCGGGCACTGGGCACCGAAGCGGAAGTGGAACCTGAGGTCGAAGACCTGGTTGCGATGCCGGGGGACACGCTGTTGATGACCTCAGATGGGCTCACGCGGCATGTCCATGACGATGAGATTCTGGCAACCGTCACAACCGCGGACTCACTCCAGCAGGCGTGCAGCGCGCTGGTGGATACGGCAAAGCTGCGCGGCGGTGACGACAATATCACATGCCTGCTGCTTCGAATTGTGGAGCAGCCATGGTACAAAAATTTCCTGAGCAAACTGTTTCCCGGAGGCGGTGAGTGGCAAAACTCTATTTGAAATTTGATCAATCGGTACTGAAGGAGATCACTCTTTCACAAGCCTCGACGACCATCGGCCGGCTCCCGGACAACGGTGTGCAGATCGACAATCTTGCTGTCTCCGGACACCACGCGCGCATCACGTGGGAAAAAGACCACTATGAGATCGAAGATCTTGGCTCGCTGAATGGTACGTACATCAATAATGAGCGCGTCGGAAAAGCCAAGCTGCGCCATTGCGACGTGGTGAAGATCGGAAAACACGAAATCGAGTTCAAAGGCGACGGCCCGGCGCCCGTCGCCGCCATCCAGGCCAAGACCGGACCTTCCATCCCTAAACTGGAAAATACGGTGCTGCTCGATACACGGCAGGCACAGGAGATGCATGCGGCCAAGAGCAGTGCGCCGATGGCCACAGCCATGGCGGCGGCCGCGACGCCGGCCAAGGAGCGCATCGGTATGCTCAGCGTGGTTGAAGGCAAAACCGACAGCGACAAATACATCCTCACCAGCAAGATGACCATGATCGGCAAATCTGCGATGGCGACGATCCGCCTGAAGGGCTGGTTTGCACCAACATCCGCCGCGCTCATCAGCCGCCGCGAGAACAGATACTTCATTGCTCCGGAACACAAGGTTCGCGTGAAAATCAACGGCGAACAAGTTCAGGGACAGCGCGAACTCGCGGCCGGCGACCTGATTGAAGTCGGAAAAATGAAAGCTGCATTCAGCTTTCAGGACTAACTTCCACGATCAGGCAGCGCCGGTGTAGTCGATCGTGACCACCGTACGATCATCCTCAAGCTCTCTATTGCCGGTGTAGGAGTTCACGGCGCCAAGGATGGCTTGAACGTCCGTTGCTGCTTTCAGAAGCTCTTCTACGCCCGCGATCCCGAATTCCGTTCCGGCGGGACTTTCCGCTTCGCTGATGCCATCGCTCATCAGGCAGACGCGCGTTCCGGGCGCAAGCTGCTGCTCAATGATGCGGAAACCAGCATCAGCCATCAGGCCGACTGGTAAATCCCCTTCTTCCACGCGAACACAACGACCATCGGCGGAGATCAGCAGCGGCACGTGCCCGCAGTTAACCACATTCAGCATTCCGCGGCGATCAACTCGCGCAACCACCATGGTTGCGTATTTCTGTCCGGCAACCCGCGAACAAAGAAATCGATTGATGGAAGCGGCAACGTCCACCAGAGACCCGCCGGCAGAGATCTGGGCGTAATACATTCCCTGGATTACCGAAGCCAGCAGCGCCGCGGAAATTCCCTTTCCGGAAACGTCGGCGAGAATCACCGTGACGGCGTCCTGCGATGTGTGGACTTCAAAGAAGTCACCGCCGACTTCACGACACGGAATGCTGCGGCCGGTCACGCGGGCGAAATCGCACTGTATATCCGCTTCTGAGCCAAGGCTGCGCTGGATGGAAGCCGCGATTTCCATCTCCTGCTGATAACGCCGGGCAGACTGCTCTGCCTCCATCAGCCGGGCACTCTCCAGCACCGCGGCACATTCACCCGCAAGCGCGCGAAGCACATCCGGGCCAACGCCGGAAAGATTGCGGGAGGCCATGCGGCTGTCGAGGTAAAGCACGCCTCCGGTTTCCGCCGGTGCTCCGGCTACCGGGCGTTTGCCGCGAAGCGGGATGGCAACGATGGTCCGCAGGTCATGGAGCATAATGCTCTGCCGCTCAGCCAGCATGCTCTGCTGGCTGACGTCGCCGGAAATAAATTCTGATGCAGAATGAATCGCATCATGAATCACGGACCGGGAAACGTCCGCATCGTCGAGCAACGCTACTCCCTGGCTGTTGAGGCCGCAGGTGAGCACAGGG
>DATAEJ010000084.1:0-11538 GCA_036258095.1 Candidatus Angelobacter sp.
GTTCTTCACCCACATCGTCGCCCACGAACTCACGCACGGGCTCGGGCCACACCAGATCACGGTCAACGGACGGGAGACCAACCCGCGGCTGGAACTCAAAGAGCTCTACAGCTCCATCGAAGAAGCCAAGGCCGATGTGACTGGTCTCTTCGCGCTGCAATATCTGATGACGCAAGCCGACAAAGGCGCGATCCAGATGCCGATCCCGCACGGCCCTGACGCTGAGCGCCAGCTTTACAATACGTATCTCGCTTCGTCATTCCGGACGCTGCGCTTCGGCCTGCAGGATTCACACGCCAAGGGCATGGCCATCCAGTTCAACTATTTCCTTGATAAAGGCGGCTTCGTGGCCAATCCTGACGGCACGTTCGCCGTGAATTTCGACAAGATCAAGGACGTGGTGGCCTCCCTCGACCGCGAGTTTCTCACAATAGAAGCCACAGGCGACTACGCCGCCGCGAAGAAGATGATGACCGAGCTGATGAACATTCGGCCTGTAGTGCAGAAAGCGCTCGACAGCCTCAGGTCCGTGCCTACCGACATTGAGCCAAAGTTTGTGACGGCTGATGCTCTGGTCAGTGGGAGCGCTGAGCTGCGAGCAAAGCATCCGAAGCGAACAAAGTGAGTGTTTGATCAGGTTCGGTTGTTGTAATCCCGAGCGTAGCGAGGGATCTCTATCGTCTGAAAAGATCTTGGGGTAGAGCGATCAGCGCCAACACGCACACCTGTGAACGCGTGAGAAGCCTCAACCCCTCTGTGCTTCTCTGTGACCTCTGTGGTTCAGCACGCTAAGAATCTCCTCCGGCTCCGGCCGCTCCCGCCAATCTACATCTACGCGGCCGAAGATGATGTTGCCGTCCTGACCAATTACGTACGTTGCCGGCATCGGCAATTCCCAGCTCTGGTCGCCGTTGTATCCGGGCAATTTGGTCATGATGCTCTCGTACATTCTCCGCAACTCCGGGGTGACGCCGTACACGAGCCCAAATTGCCGCGCGACCGTGTTTCCCGGATCACTCAATACCGGGAAGCGCAGGCCGTGCATGTCACGCGTCATGTAGCTATGTTTTTGCGTCTGCGGAGAGATAGCGACCAGCGATGCACCTGTGGTTGCAATTTGCGAATGAATTTCCTGCAAGGCCGCCAGCTGCGTGTTGCAATAGGCACACCAGCGTCCGCGATAGAAGACGACCACAAGCGGCCCGCTACGCAGCAAGTCCACTGACCGCCATAGCATCCCGTCGCCATCATGGAGTTCGAATTCCGGCACCATGTCGCCGGTTTTCAGCGCCGAATCAGCAAGCTTGCTCTGCTTGAGTGCATCTACACCGCGCTCGACGATTGACAGGCGCTCGGCAGGAACAAGGGCACGCAATTTGGTGGTGAGCTCTTCGAGTTGATCGGCAAGTGTCATGTTGCTTCAGGTCCCGAGCGCAGCGAGGAAACCTTATTTACTCAAATGAACTGCAGGTGGAGAATGCAGATTTTCTATTGCACCGCCGCTGGAAGCGAATGCCTTTGATTACAAAGATCGCAGGGTTCCCTCGCTCCGCTCGGGACAAAGAACTACATGCCCGGAAACTTCATTCCTGCCAGCTTGCGGCTGAAGCTTGCCTTGCCCATGTCCTTGAACATTTTCCGCATCTGGGCGTACTGGCGCAGCAGCTGGTTTACTTCCTGGACGCTGGTTCCTGATCCGCGTGCGATGCGCTTGCGCCGGCTTCCATTAATCGCCTCATGATGCGTGCGTTCGTACGCGGTCATGGAGTTGATGATCGCTTCCACGCGATTGATCTGACTGTCATCCACGTTGTCGGCTGCCTTCTGCATGTTGGCAAATGGCCCGATACTCGGCAGCATCTTGATGACGCTTTGCAGCGAACCAAGCTTCTTCACCTGCCGGAGCTGATCGCGGAAATCTTCCAGCGAGAAGCCGTCTCCGCCAAGCGCTTTACGGGTAAACTCTTCAGCCTTCTTCTGGTCGATTTTTTCCTGCGCCTTCTCGACCAGCGTCAGGATGTCGCCCATACCAAGGATCCGGCCTACGATGCGCTCAGGGTGAAACGGTTCCAGCGCATCATATTTTTCTCCGATACCGATGAACTTAATCGGTTGCCCTGTGACCTGCCGGATGGAGAGCGCTGCGCCACCGCGGGCATCGCCGTCCATCTTGGTCAGCACGACACCGGTGATGGAAAGCTTCTTGTGAAACTCATCGGCCGAGCGCACCGCGTCCTGGCCGGTCATGGCGTCGGCGACGAACAGAATTTCCTGCGGGTTCAGCAGCGACTTCAAACGCTGCATTTCAGCCATCAGGTCGTCATCAATGTGCAAACGGCCGGCCGTATCCACGATCAGGAAGTTGCAGCCCGTGTTGATGGCTTCTTTGCGTGCCTCTTTGGCCAGGCGCTCAACGGTCGGCGTGTCGGCAGCTTCTACTTTGCCTTCATAAAGGTTGGCCTTGATAGCATCGGCAACCACTTTCAACTGCTGGCGCGCCGCCGGACGATACACGTCGACTGAAACCAGCATTGGGCGATGGCCGCCCTTCTTGAGCCACGCTGCCAGCTTGCCTGAGGTGGTCGTCTTACCGGAACCCTGAAGACCGGCCATCAGGATCACCGTCGGCGGCTGGGAGGCAAACTTCAGCTTCGCAGTGTCCCGGCCAAGGAGTTCGATCATTTCGTCGTGAACAATCTTGACCACCTGTTGGGCAGGCGAGAGCGCGGTCATTACTTCCTGGCCGATGGCCTTGGCTTGCACCTGGTCAATGAACTGCTTGACGACTTTGAAGTTGACGTCCGCCTCCAGCAGGGCCATGCGGATCTCCTTCATGGCCTCCTGGATGTTTTCCTCGGTGAGCGAGCCCTGGCCGCGCAGGTTCTTGAATGCGCGCTGTAGTTTTTCCTGAAGATTCTCAAACATAGATGAATGTGAAGGTACCGCGCAGATTAGATGCTGGTGCGCGATGCGCGGCTTGATTCCATTGTACCAGCCGCGGCCGGAGCCTTCCCCCTGCCTCGGAGCGCCGAGCGGGAACCATGATGAGGACTATAATCGCCCGAGGAGCGATGTATGGACGTCCCTCGCACCACTGTTTCTGATCTGCCCGAATGCTGGCCGGCACTTCCCCTCAGCGAATGGAAAGATACCTGCGGCACCTTGCATATGTGGACGCAAATCGTGGGCAAGATTCGAATGGAACTTACGCCGCCAGTGAACCACTGGTGGAATGTTCCACTTTACGTTACGCCGCACGGACTCGGTACTTCGTCCATCCCCTATGGCGCGCGGCAGTTCGAGATGGAGTTCGACTTCATCGAGCATCAGCTCTGGATTCGTACCAGCGACCCTGCGACTCGAAGCATCGTGCTTGCTTCCCGCACCGTGGCCGACTTCTATGCCGAATTGATGTCGGTTTTAAAGCAACTGAAGATCAACGTGGAAATCTGGAAGATGCCGGTGGAAGTCGCTGACCCGATAGCCTTCGACAAGGACACGGTGCACCACTCTTACGATCGCGAGTATGCTTCACGGCTGCATCAGGTGCTTGCTTCCGTGGACAACGTGTTCAAAGTCTTCCGCGGGCGATTCTGCGGCAAGTCAAGTCCGGTACATTTTTTCTGGGGCAGCTTTGATCTCGCTGTCACTCGTTTTTCTGGAAGGCCTGCGCCGCCGCGGACCGATCCAGATCCCGTGTTGCGCAAGATCATGCAGGAGGCTTATTCGCGAGAAGTCATCAGCGCGGGGTGGTGGCCGGGCAGTGGTGAGGTAAGCGACGCCGCTTTCTACTGTTATGCGGCCCCGGAGCCGTCCGGCTTTGCACAGCAGCGCGTGCTGCCGGCAACTGCGCGCTATGAAGCAAAGGTCGGCGAATACCTGTTGATGTATGAAGATGTGCGCCGTGCAGCTTCTCCCACCGCTACTCTGCTCGACTTCCTGCAATCTACGTATGAAGCCGGCGCGACCTGTGGCAAGTGGGACCGAGAATCGCTTGAGCAGCAGCCGGCATCGAACGCAGGTCTGCCCAAATCTAAATCTGCGTAATGGAGCTCGCGATGTCCAGAGAGTGCACTCATCTCAACCACCCGAAAATCACCAGCACGAAAACACATGTGTGCGAGGATTGCGTGAGAACCGGCGACACGTGGGTCCATCTGCGGCTCTGCATGGACTGCGGCCACGTAGGTTGTTGCGACTCTTCCAAGAACAAGCATGCAACCAGGCACTTCCATGCGACAAAGCATCCCGTGATGCGATCCGTGGAACCAGGAGAAAACTGGACCTGGTGCTATGTGGATGAGGTCATGGGCGAACTGGCCAGGACTTAAATCTTTCGGCGCATTACTTGATGATCGATTTCGATCGATTGCGTGTAGATCACTGCCGAGGCAGGGTTCCAATCAGTTCACCGTCTTCCGGAATAGTCACCTTCACTCCCGCTGCATGTGCGGCTTTCGCCAGTTCGCCGCGTGTTAACAGGCAATGATTGATGGCTTCCATGTGAACCGCGATCACCTGCGCATGCGGAGCTGCTTTGCATACGTGAATCACGTCCTGCGGCATCATCGTGATCGGATCGCCCTCAAGGAACCGCGCTCCGCCAGCATTCACCACGATCACCTCTGGATGAAAGCGCCTGATCGCCTCCTGCACCTCGTGACACCAGATGGTATCGCCCGCGACGTACAGCGTCGGTTCGCCATCACGCTGCAGGACGTACCCGCTCACCGGCGCCATGGCTTTGCCGATATCGCCTGTTCCGTGCTGGCCTCCGGTGCGCGTGATGCAGATCTTGCTCCAGTGTCGCGCGTCGTGAACTGCGGCTGCATTCACAAAGTGCGTTGATTCCATCTTCGCGAGGTCTTCCGGCTGGCAAAAGAGCGGCAGATCTTTGGGCACAAGCTGGATTGCCGCATCATCCCAATGGTCGCGATGAGTGTGCGTCACCAGTACGGCTTGCACGCCATCCAAGACCTGCTCCACCGGACAGGGAAGCGAGACCAGAGGATTGTTACGCGGCTGCGGTGAATTCTGGATGGGCGCCATCGCGCCGGCATCACTCAGCATGGGATCGACCAGCAGGCGCATGCCCGCGTACTGAACAAGAAGCGTTGCGTGACGGATGAGTTGAATCTGCATCTCTAAAAGATCTCTTTCGCCGCGATCACCGTATTGCTGTGAATGGTCACGGTATCCTCAACGTGGCGTGCATATCCGCCAGCATACGTCACCATCACCGGTACGTTTCGCGCTTTGGCCACCTTGAAAACAAGTTCGTCGCGCTTTTTAAGTCCTTCGATCGTAAGCGCCAGGCCGCCTAGCTGATCTTCTTTGTAGGGATCGGCTCCAGCGATATAGCACAGCAATTCAGGTTCAAAGCTGCGGAAGGCCGAGCTGAGTGCCTGATCCAGCCAGCCCAGATATTCTTCATCGTTAGTTCCGTCGGGCAGGTGCACGTCTATGGATGATGGTGGTTTGTACG
Source organism: Candidatus Angelobacter sp. (assembly GCA_036258095.1). Lineage (GTDB taxonomy): Bacteria > Acidobacteriota > Terriglobia > Terriglobales > Acidobacteriaceae > Angelobacter. The sequence goes on from DATAEJ010000084.1 coordinate 5,486, forward strand.
CCGGGTAATTGTGCGCCTGGTGCAACGAGATGGTGAACACTTCCAGCTCGCCGTCACTTGCGCCCAACATCTGCAGTTCACTGCCGCTTCGCCGCAAGTCGTGGCGAATGCCCCCAGCGCTGGGAAGCGGGCTTCCGGGCTTGCGCTGGGGCGGGAAAATGGCCGCGGTTCCGTTCCCATTGTGGACATCGACGTCCACGGTCATGGCTCGCATGATCTTTCCTTCACGATGCATGCGCTTGATTGCGACAGCTACATCGTGAACCACGCAGAATCCCTCACCATGGTCAGGAAAAGCGTGATGAAAACCGCCGCCGATATTAAAAGCAATGCCGGTCCGAAGTGCCAGGTCAGCGGCGAGAATCGAGCCACCTGCCGCGAGCCAGAAGGCTTTCACCAGTTCGGGCGAATACGGTACTTCCATCTGCAGCTCTTCCATCGCGGAAAGGGTTCCGTTCTTCAGCTTCTGCACGTACTCACGAGTGTGCACCAGCAGTACGTCCTCATCCGCGGCGGGCTGCGGCCTCACGAAATCACCCGGTTCGGCGATCTTCTGTTCCAGCAGGCGTTGGTGGATCATGCGGTATTTTTCTGCTGGAAAAACGTGAGCGCCAATGGGAAGGTAGTAATCGTCACTGTAGACGAGTTTGAACGGGAGCATTCTGAAGGTCCTTGCCGGCGCACAACCGGCCACTCAGGTTAACGCCGCACAGGGCTGCGCGCCCATGATAGCAGGCATGGTGAGAACAATCGGCATTTGCTAAAATCTATCAGTAATACCAACTTTCCCGTCCAGTTTCCCAGAATCTTCTTAAACTCTGCGAAAACCAGCCACGGGCGAGGAGTGTGCAATCGAGTGAAGCGTGGTAAGACAGCGGTCATTGTCGGCGCCCAGTGGGGCGACGAGGGCAAAGGCAAAATCGTAGACGTCCTCTCCGATCATTTTTCCGTAGTAGCGCGATATGCGGGCGGTCACAACGCCGGGCATACCGTGATCATCGGCGGCAAGAAATTCGTTCTCCAACTGGTGCCGTGCGGTGTGCTGCGCGAGGGCTGCCGTGGTGTCATCGGCAATGGAGTAGTGCTGGACCCGCTTGCCTTCCTCAAAGAAGTCGGCATGCTGCGCCAGGCCGGAGTGAAAGTCGACGGAAACCTGTTTGTCTCAAACCGCGCACACGTGATCCTGCCGTATCACCGCATGATTGAGATGGGTGCAGAGAATGCTCCCGGGCGAGTGAAGATTGGCACCACTTCTCGTGGAATTGGTCCCGCCTATGAGGACAAAATGGGCCGGCGCGGGCTGCGCGTGGCTGATCTGCTGGATAAATCACTGCTGAGAACGACCATCGAGAATGCCTGCCGCGAGAAGAACATGATCGCGCACGCCCTCTTCAACTCCGACCCGCTCGACGCCGACAGCATGTACCGCGAATATGCGGACGCCGCCGAGAAGCTTGCCCCATTTGTGACCGATACGGCACTGCTCCTGAACCAGGCGCTCGCGAAGGGCGAGTCTGTGATGTTTGAAGGCGCCCAGGCAACCATGCTCGATATCGATCAAGGCACGTATCCGTTTGTGACCTCTTCCAGCGCCAGCGCCGGAGGTGCAGTGATCGGGACCGGAGTTCCGCCGAACGCGATTGACACGGTGATCGGCATAACGAAGGCATATTGCACTCGAGTGGGCGGCGGGCCGTTCCCGACGGAACTTCAAGGCCCTGTTGCCGACGAACTTCGAAAACGCGGTAATGAGTATGGCGCCGTTACAGGACGTCCAAGACGTTGCGGCTGGGTTGACCTGCCGTTGCTGCGCTACGCGCAGATGATCAACGGCGTGAACTGGTGGGTCGTGACCAAGCTCGATGTTCTCGACAATCTGCAGGAAATCCCGGTTTGCGTTGGCTACAAGGTCAACGGCAAAAAGACCGATTCCATCCCCGCTTTGGCGACAGGTTTCGATTCCGTGGAGCCCATTTACGAAAACTTGCCGGGCTGGCAGACCTCGACCGAGGGCGTTACCAACTTCGAAAGCCTTCCCAAGAAGGCGCAGGCCTATCTGCGATTCCTGGAGAACGAAAGCGGCGCAAAAGTCGGAATGATTTCCACTGGTCCAGATCGCGACCAGACCATGTTCATGGCTGAGTTCGAGAAAGAACTGCTGGGAAAAACCGGCAGCACACTCGCGAGGGCCAAATGATTGTTTTGAAGGTTGAGATGGTGGTCAAGCCCGGCGCCGAAGAGAAGTGCAGGGACCTGATTCGCCGGCTTCACGAGCACTCGCGCCAGGAGCCCGGCTGCGTGCAATACGTAGGACATCAGTCCAAGGAAGATCCGCGGCACTTTCTCTTTTACGAAGTGTACAAAGACGAATCGGCGCTTCAGGCGCATCGCGACTCTGCCCATTTCAAGGAGTATGTGATCGGCGGTCTCGATGCGATCATGGAATCGCGTAGTCGCGAGCTGTACACGATCGTCGAATAGACGCAAGACCGGCACTGCACCAGATCCACTATTGCCAATCACCCTGGATCTGAAATGCAGACCAGTAATAGGGCGAACTCCAGCGGGATTCCTTCCACATCCTCAGCTGTGCTCTCCGCAACGCCGCGGCAGGTGCAAGTCCGTCACGCAGATGGAATGCGTAGAAATCGCGCATGAGCCGTGCTGTTCCCGCATCGCTCACACGCCACAGGCTGGCCATGACACTGGAAGCACCGGCGTGCATGAAGCCACGCGTCAGTCCGATCATCCCCTCGCCGCTGATTTCTTTGCCCAAACCGGTTTCGCAGGCACTGAGCACCACCAGCCTTGCCGAGAGATCCAGATTGTAGATGTCTTCAAGCGACAGAAAGCCGTCCATGGGTTTTCCCTGCTCATCCACAAGCGAAAAAACCAGCCCTGACAGTTCGGGGTGCTCGCTGTTGAGCAGGCCGTGCGTCGCAAGATGGATAACCCTATACTGTCCCAGCTCAGGTGCGAGCACAGCATCGCGGCTCGCGGCGAAATCCAGCCTCTTCATGACTTTCTCCGCTGGTGCAAGGGCCACAATCTCGGCAGCCTCAAGCCTTGTGTACAAAAGACGCGGAAGCTCGGCAAGTCCGACGTCATGCACTGAGCGGGTAAGACGATCATCATCCAAGCCGCGGTCGGCGGAGGCCGGCGCCGCAGGAACATTCCCCGAAGAACGATGCGCCAGCCGCTCGTCCGCGGTCGCAAATACGGGGTCCGCCAGGACGGCCACGAGCTTTGGCGGGGAACGGCGCTTTTTGCCGTGCTCGCGCAAGACGGCGAGAACAGAAGCTGAAGGAAGCACGTCGATCTCATGGTTCAGTATGAGCGGCTGAGGGACTTTCAAACCGGCAGCAGGGTCGGCTAACGCGGCAAAGGGGACATAATGCAAGGCGCCATCGGGAACGATCAGCAGCCGCTTGTGTCCCAGTTCGGCAGCGAGAGGTTGAAGCACAGCTTTGCTGAGAGCGAGTGCGGTCGCCGCAGCCAATCGTTCCTTGCCTGAGCCGCTTACCTTAGTTGCTATCACGCCATGGCTTTGCGGAACACTGATGGATTTGTGAAAGTTTCTGGCAAGCTCCTCAATGCCGGCGCGGCCGGGAAGTGTATATACATGAAGGCCACTTCCGGATACCACAAACGCGAAGCTGCGTTCCGTGCCCAGCGAGTATTCGATCAACAGCGAGTCGGGACCCATCAATGGGCGCAGCTCGTTGGCTGAAATCGGACGCGGTCTGGTGAGCGCGGCGTACTCCGGATTAGTTTCACGGATTCGCTGTTCCACGCCCTCGAGTTGCTCCAGCAAATCATGAATGTCCCTGTCGATGCCGGCGACTGGGGTCCTGGAATCTTTCCCGCTGACAGCGCTCAATCGCAAAGTCATCCGGCCCGCAATGTCGGCCTGTAGCGCTCGTTGCTGTTCCAGCAGCTGTGGATCCACGCCCTTGCGCAGGTCCAAAGTGGTTGCAGCAAGCATCTGGAGCAAACTTCTGGCACGCGAGCGCTCCAGCACGTTGAAGGCAGATCCAACTCGATTCTGGCTCACCAGCAAGTCCAGATAATCCTTGTAGCCGGCTTCATACTTCGCGCGGAATCCCGACTGTACAAGATCCGTCCCTCCCAGCTGTGCAGTCTGGCTTTCCAGTGCATTGAGCCCGTGCTCGTAGAGGTCTGCTGCTTCATTGTCCGCATTTTGCAGGTGATTCACTCGGGCGAGTGCGAGCAGACTTTCGGCAACCATCCAGCTCCCCGGAGCTGTTTTCTCCCTCACATTCAAAGCGGCCTGGTATTCGCGTTTTGCGGTTGTGATGTCGCCAATGTCCATTGCTACGTCGGCGAGGCTCTCGTGTATGTTGCTGGCTTCATCGGAAAATGGAGCGGCTTTCTCCAGGATTGGAAGGCCCTGTTCCAGATACCTCCTGGCTTCGTCCGGGCGGTGCAGCTGCCTTGATGCCTGGCCGAGATGCTCGTAAGCGTTGCCGAGTTCCATGGTCTCCGGTCCTGACTTGCGGAGCATCTCGACCGCGCGCAATGTAAACTTCTGGGCTTCCTCGTAATTGCCGCGCTGAGCGTAAAGCAAGCCCAGATTGTCATACCCGCTGGCCGCATTAATGGTCCCGGGTGCGATTTCTTCCTTGAGGGAGACCGACTCGCGCAGGGCCGCCTCGGCTTCTGCCAGCTGTCCGCGTTCCATATAAACAAGTGCAAGGTCATTCAGGCTGGCGGCGGCGCCATAGCCGTGCGGGTTCAACTTTCTCTGGATGTCCAGGGCGAGCTTGAACCTCTCCTCCGCTTCGCGCAGGTCACGGCGGGAGAGGGCGGCGTTGCCTGCATCCACATAACAGCCGGCCAGCAGCAAAGTTCCCGGTGAGAGTTTTTCAAAGAGGGTGCACGCCTCGGCAATGTACTTGCGGGATTCGGTCGTCTCGCCGCGGATGCTGAGTACATTGGCATAATTTTCAAGCGATGATGCAAGGGTACTCGAGCCTGGCGCCAGTCGCCGCCTGAGTTCCATGGCCTGGCCTACATAACGTTTGGCTTCATCCATGTTTCCTGCGGTTTGATAGATCACGCCGAGGCGATTCAGGTTGAACGCATAAGACAGGCTCTGCGGGACCAGCCGCTCCTGAATCTTTACCGCTTCCAACAGGCGTTCTTCACCTTGCGTGAACGTTTCAGAAGCCAGGTCGATGCGAGCAAGGCCGCTCAGCACGGCGCTTTGCGTGAGGAGGAGTTTGTGAGACCGCGCCGCCGTGAGAGCTTCTTCGAGAAACTGTTGCGCGAACTTCTGGCCGGGTTCGCGCAAGAAGAACACATCCGCACACGCCTTCAGGACGTAAGGAAAGAGTTTATCGTCAGGCACAAAAGACTGCGCCGCTTGATGACAACTCGCACCAGCCTGGTCCCATTTACCCGCCTGCGCGAACGCCTCCGCTATCCGCAGTCGCAACGCTGCCATCAGCATAGGACTGGCATTTTCTTTGTGGGCGTTTTCGATGGCTGCCTGCCATGGCAGCTCCAGCGAATCCTTCTTTGAAGAAGGCATCTGCGAATCTGGATGAGAAAGGTATGCGTCCCCGGCGGCTGGCCTGGTTTTGATTCCCCACGTTTCGTCATTCAGGTTCCAGGAATGGTCTTCGGAGCCTCTGCAGCCTTTTAACTCCACCTGTCCGTATGGAGCCTGCTCCATTTCAAGAAAAACAAGGTCCCATGGTCCGGCGATATTGCCGCGCTGCTCTCCGCGACTCCATGTGAGGAGTAAATCGCCCTTTTGTAGTCCGCTCCGCGACGGCATGGAGCCGGGCGCAATGCCCTCCACAATCACACCAATCACCGGGCCGGTAGTTTGAGATTCTGAGCGCGCGGCGAGCAAGACGAAGAACCAGAAGAGCAGAATGACCGCTGGCAGAAACCGGCGCAAGCCGAGCATGCGGACCCTCCCAACCTATTGCCTTGGAACTGAAGGCGAGATTATGCAACAAATCTTAAAGCAGGAATACTCAATAAATTTAGATTTGAAGGGATGTGCGGGCGGGGTTGAAACG
>DATAEJ010000085.1:0-22138 GCA_036258095.1 Candidatus Angelobacter sp.
TCCCCGCGGAACCGCCGCCCAGAGCGACCGTAGCGGCCCCTGCCGCCGGCTGCTCAGCATGCCGGACCAGCAGAACGTTGTCATGGAATTTGGGCAGACCAGCCCACGAGATCATGGAATTGAAAGTTTCAGCCATAACTCCTCCACAGATTTATTTAAACGCGGCCATCTATGACCAGCTATGACTCCGGCAACCGTGGAAATACGCGCAAATGGATGACTGCGAGATACGCGGACTGTGCGCGAACCGGGATGAACGGGCCGACCGGGGAAGCCTTGCGATCTGCGAAAGCAACTACCCGGAAACGGGTCGGCAGGAGAGCAATCACCTGACGCTACCTTACAGCTTCGGAGTTTGCTTAATGAAACGGAGGATACACCCGGAACTCTTCATTGCAACATAAAAAATAGAGCGGTAGGCGCAGAGCGCCCCGAGAAACGGAATTGGGCTGTGTAATCACCTGCATTGACCGCCTGACCAGGAGCGGCACTGATCTGTTTCGCTGTTGCTTCCGGGAGCGAAAGGGTGGTAGTCTTGGGAGATTTCCTCAGGGGGATCACAGGTGCTTGTTGTTGGCAGCTGGTATCTGGGAAGGTCTTTGACAATTTAGCTCCTAGCTACTGGCTGATAGCTTGGAACTTGCCTTTGGCACTTAGCCGTTGGCCTTTGGCCTGCGGAGCTGTTAGCAAGCTGGTAAACCTGAAGCAAAGTTCGGAAGGGAGACTGACCCTTGGGTGACCCAAGGAATTTGAGGGTCACCCAGTGGAAAAGTCTGGGTGACCCAGTGGAAAACGTTGGGTCACCCAAGGGTCAAAATGGGGTTAACTGCTTTGTTTTCTGCAAAAGCAGGGAAAAACAAGGGGGCACCCCCTTTAAGGTTTACCAGAATGCAAACTGAAATGAAGCAGTTGGCAATTAGCAATTGGCAATTAGCCGGACCGGAACCCAGCAGCTGGCGGTGGAGGCAGGTACAAAAGCTGCTAGTTGCTGGCTACCAGCTTTGGGACTTGGCGCTTGGCAATCGGCCCGTGGCCTTTAGCCATTGGCCTTTGGCCAAACCTTTTCACCGCGAAGATCGCAGAGGACGCAAAGGGATCAGGAAACGAAGCACACCGTGGGTCAACGCGGAATCAGCGGGGATCAAAGCGAACGCCAGGCCTGCGCGGTGAATGCCTCGCCTGTCCGATTCCGGACACGCCCTCCCGCTGGCGCACACTTCATCGCCCAACCGCTCACCAATCAACCTTTTGCTTTCAAGAGCTTAGGGGTGAATCGCCGCTGGCGCGTCGAATGCATAACCAGCTAAGTACCTTTCTTTGGAGCTTTGGAGCGAACCGTGGACTCATTGATTCAGGACATTAGATATGCCTTCCGCACGCTGCTGAATGCACCCGGCTTTACCCTGGTGGCCACCCTGACGCTGGCGCTTGGGATTGGCGCAAACACGGCCATCTTCAGCGTGGTCAACGCGGTGCTGCTGCGGCCGCTTCCGTTTGCGGATTCTGACCGGCTCATGTCCGTCTACACCATGAATACACGGCATGCCGAGGAGCCCGGGACAACGTCAATGTCCTATGCGGATTTCATTGACTATCGCGCGCAGAACCACAGCTTTGAAGACCTGGCCACCTACTACGGCAACGATTTTTCACTGACCGGCGGCAGCGAGCCGCTGCTGCTGCGCGGACAGATTGTGGGCACGTCATTCTTCAGCCTGCTGCGGGTGCAGCCTGCGATCGGCCGTGGCTTCCTTCCCGGTGAAGACCAGCCCGGACATCCCGTTGCTGTGATCAGCCACGCGCTGTGGCGCTCGCGCTTCGGTTCTGATCCCAACATCTCCGGCCGCAAGATTGAACTGAGCGGCAATCCCTACACGATTGTGGGCGTGGCTCCGGCGCATTTCCAGTTTCCGATCGGATCGAGGCCGACTGACATCTGGGTGAGCTCTTCCAAAGACGCGGAAATCAAAAACGGCGAGAAGCCGTTGCTCGTCCAGCGCGGCGCACATTTTCTGAACGTGCTGGGACGGCTGAAGCCCGGCGTAACGCGTGAACAGGCCGAGACCGACCTTTCGGCTATCGCACTCTCCCTCTCGCAGAGTTATCCCGACACTAACCTGTTTGAAAAATCCGCATCCGTAAAGCAGGTTCTCACTGACCTTGTGGGCGACACGCAGCGCCCGCTCATGATCCTGCTGGCTGCCGTTGGTTGTGTGCTTTTGATTGCCTGCGCCAACGTGGCCAATCTGGTTCTGGCCCGCAGCATCAGCCGCTCGCGCGAGATCGCCGTACGTGCGGCGCTGGGCGCTTCAAAGTTCCGCATCATTCGGCAGCTCGTGACGCAATCACTGGTGCTGGCTGCTCTTGGCGCTGTTTTGGGAACGTTGTTTGCACGATGGGCAGTGAGCGCCGTTGTGCAGATCTATCCCGAGAATCTTCCCCGTGCGCAGGACGTGAGCCTGGACACCAAAGTCCTGCTCTTCACCGCCGCGCTCACGGTGCTGACCGGGCTGCTCTTCGGACTTGCGCCCGCCTTGCTGGCTTCGCGCGTGAATCTGAACGAAGCAATGCGTGAAGGCGGTCGCGGATCGGGCGGCAGCGCGCGCTACACGCGTCTGCGCTCCGGTCTGGTCATTGCCGAAACCGCCGTCGGCGTGATGCTGCTGATCGGCGCAGGTCTGCTCATTCGCAGCATGCATCGCCTCTCGCATGTGGACCTGGGCTTTGCCCCCGACCACATCATCACCGCCTCGTTTGAAATCTCGCAAACCAAGTACAAGCCTGACCAGCAGGACCGGTTCATCACCGAGCTGCTCAACCGACTGCGCTCGATTCCCGGCGTAACCTCCGCCGGCGCCATTGGCCAACTGCCGCTTTCCAACGATGACTGGTCGATCTCGTTCAACATCCTGGAGCGTCCGCTGCCCAAGAGCCAGCACCACAGCGCCGGCTTCTATCAGGTGAGCCCCGGGCTGTTCGAGACCATGAAGATTCCGCTGCTGCGTGGGCGCACCTTTGACGAGCACGACACCCGCGACGGCAAATCCGTGATGGTCATCAACTCCGCCTTTCAGAAGCAGTACTTCCCCAACGAAGATCCGATCGGCAAGATGATTGAGATTGGCGCAGGTGATGGCAAAGACCGTGAACGATGGAAGACGCGCGAGGTGGTTGGTGTAGTCGGCGATATCCGAACCGCCGACGTGGCTGCCGCTACGCGTCCCGCGTACTTTGTTCCGATCCCGCAGCTGATCTGGGGCGCGCCCACGCTGGTGATTCGCACCGCCGGTGACCCGAACAATATTGTCCCGGAGCTGCGCCAGACCATGCAGTCCATGGATCCCGATGCGCCGCTCTATGACATCAAACTGCTTGAAGATTATCTGGCGCTCGCGCTGGGCCGCGCTCGTTTTGAAACCATGCTGCTCAGCCTCTTCGGCGCTGTAGCTCTGGTGCTGACCACCGTTGGCCTCTACGGCGTGATTGCATACACAGTCGCCCAACGCACGCATGAGATCGGCGTACGCATTGCCCTGGGCGCTTCGCGCACGCACGTCCTGCGCATGCTTCTCAACCGCGGCCTGCTGCTGACGCTCTCCGGCGTGGCCATCGGGGTGATCGGCGCGCTTGGGCTGGCAAAGCTGATCGCATCGATGCTCTACGAAACGCCGCCGCGCGACCCGCTGACGTACTTTGTTGTCAGCTTCAGCTTGTGTGCGGTGGCGCTGCTGGCGAGCCTTGTGCCGGCATCGCGGGCGTCGCGCATCGATCCGATCACCGCGCTGAGGTATGAGTAACCACGCAATCTCGCATGACGCAAACAGCCCGTCGAGTTTCCCGACGGGCTTTTTGTCTGGCCAAAAATTGAGGTGCGACTCTCATCGAGTTGTTCTAACGCAACAGCGGCAGCCATTTGCTACATTCCAGCAAAATCTCTGCTTCCTCCCTTTCTCTGTGTTTCCAGGGTTTATCTCTGTAGCGCAAGCACCGCCGGTCTCTCCTGCATCGAACTATGTAACTGGCCTGCTCCGGGAGACTATGGCAACACTGCCCAAACTGCCGCGGGAGATACCCGCCCGACATAAGAAGGGAAAAGAAGGTGAGGTTGCGCGCGCGCTTGAGCACTATCGCTGGCTGCGGTGGTTCGCCATGGTCAGCATGCTCGCTATCGCTTCCTGGATCGTCATCGCCCTCTTCGGTCCGGTACCAGATTACAAACTGCGCGGCCGGCTTCCTGCGCAGCTCGACTCCCCCGCGTTCATGCAGCAACTTGCCGCGCTCAGTGGCGCCCCGCTCCAGCCGCACACGCATATTGAAGAGATTCCCTACGGCGTGAACTTCTATGAAGCGGAGATCAAGGCAGTTCAGTCAGCGCAAAAGAGCGTGAACTGGGAAGCCTACATTTTCCAGAAAGGGGAAATCGCCCAGCGCATTGTGGACGCCCTTACCGAGCGCGCTCGCGCCGGCGTGGAAGTGAACCTGGTGCTTGACGGCGTAGGCAGCCTCTCCACTCCGAAAGATTTCTTCCGCACGCTGCGCCTGGCCGGCGGTCACGTGAGCTGGTATCACAAGCTGCGCTGGTACAACTGGCCGCGGGCCAATAACCGCACCCACCGTGAGCTCATCGTCATTGATGGCAAACTCGGCTTCGTTGGCGGCGCAGGCGTGTCCGATCAGTGGTGGCACGGCGTTCCGGCCCGGCACTGGTGGTCGACCAAAGATCCCGCCTGGCGTGACACCATGTTCGCCGTTACCGGCGATGCCGTCCGTGACCTGCAGGGTACCTTCGTCGAGAACTGGTTGGAATCCTCCGGACAGATCCTCGGAGGAGACAAATATTTCTCTGATTCCGCGAACTCTGATGGCGCCTATTCTATGGTTGTCGACAGCAGCCCATCCGAAGGCGGATCAACTCGTGCCCGCGTGCTCTTCCAGAGCTTGATTGCCTCGGCACAGAAGTCGATTGACATCACCACGCCCTACTTCCTGCCCGACGACAGCCTGCGCCACGAGATCGCGCGCGCCGCGCGAGAGCGTCACGTGCGCGTCCGCATTCTTGTTCCCGGAAAACACAGCGATCATGGCATGACGCGGAGCTCCAGCCGCGGCACCTACGGCGAACTTCTGCAAGCCGGCGCCGAGATCTACGAATACACTCCGGCAATGATCCATGCCAAGCTCATGGTTGTTGACGGCCAGTGGTCGGTGATGGGTTCGACGAATCTCGACCACCGTTCCTTTGGATTGAATGACGAAGTCAATGTCGCCGCGCTCGATCCTACGCTCGCCACGCGCATTACGGCCGATTTTGAAAAAGACGTTGCCGCCTCGCACCGCGTGACTTATCAGGAGTGGAAAGACCGTCCATTCTGGGAACGCGGCATGGAGTGGGTCGGCTGGGTGATCGAACGCGAACAGTAATGAACCTACTTGCCACTGACCTACACAGATGCACACAGATGAAAATTCTTGTTCTCAGGTGCTGCTAGTGTTCATCTGTGTGAATCTGTGGCTGACGGTTTGCTTTTCAGATCACCGGATCACCCGATCGCTCCATCACCGATCTTATGATTTGTGTTAAGTTTTGAAGATGCCCCGCAGCGCTATCACGATTCTGATGCTGCTGCTCACGCTGCTCTCCCCTGCGTCAGGCTTTGACAGCTACTGGCACTCGGAAGCTTCGCGGCGCGTAGGAGATGAGTTCGGTTTCTCGGAAGATGCGCGCAAGATCATGCAGCTCGGCAACTTTTCTCCAGATTTCTTCGGGCCTGTGGCAGACTTCGCTAAAATCCGCTTGCCCGGAAACGCCGCTGACAGCATGAGCCAGTATGAGCAGCAGAACGCACAGAGTCGCCAGGCCGCCATCTTCCTGCACTTTGACAATCTCTCGGGCGCGCTCGACGCCAACCAGAAGTTCGACTTCCTTTTCCAGCAGCTGCTTCACAACACGCAAACGGCTCTCGCGAACTTTGGCAAGCTTCAGGGCGTTGACGATCGCACACGCAAAACTCTCATCCTTATCACGCTTGGTGCGTCGCTCCATGCCGTACAGGATTTCTACAGTCACTCGGATTGGGTACATCAGGACTTCAGCAAGTTCCCGGCGTCGACACCGTCTGCCACTCCCGCTTCAACATCGGCGAGCAGCAAAACCATAGCGACTCCATCGTTCGCGGCGGGAGCAAGTGTCCCGCTTGCACAAACTTCGTCCGGTCTTGAAGGTCTGGTGCCGTCACAGTCTGCGGCGCTTCAGCCCACACCAGCTCAGGGCGCGCAATCATCCGTGCGCGCGCCTACATGGTTCGAATATCGCGACAAGATGGGCGACCCCGCCAGGTGGCCTTTCCAGATCAAGACCGGGCTCTATCCTCCGCAGCCCGGCGTGCTGCTCAGTCACACGCACATGAACCACGACAACTCCCGGTTGATCTACAAGGAATATGAAACCCCGGGACAGCCGGTCGTAGATCAAGCGCAATATCACATGGCGGGCGCCGTGCCCGCGCACCAAAATGATCCGGCGAGCGCAGCCGCCCACCAGACCTATGCATTCAACACCGCCGTCGCAGCCAGCAGTGAGTGGGTGCGCAAAATAGAAGAAAATGCTGACGCCCGCGCCGCCATTGCGATGGCGAAAACCTGGAGCCTCAAGCCAAAAGAGCCCAAGCTGCTCAAAGAGCTTGACGCCGGACTCGCCGCGCAGATGGCGCTCTCCTGCGCCGCCGGCAAGTGGGACGGCGAAGATCCTCCCGGCGATCGCGGAGTATTGTGCAAGACGATTGTCGATCAGACCGCCAGCCCCTCTTCCGCTACCAGCGCTGCCAATATTGAAGCCATCATCACCGGCGCGGTCACCCGCGTCGCATTTCCCCTCGCTCTCAAGTACACAGGAAAGTTCTGGGACGTCCACCGCCAGTACCACATTCTTGACGCGCTGACTCAGGGCATCGCCTCACCCGGCGGAAAATACAGTTTCACCGTACCCGCAAAAAATCCCTGACGACTTCGGTCGCCGGCGAGTCCTTTCACGTGCTGCGCTCACCTCTTCTGACTAGCTCACGTCTTGCTCTGTAGCTCAGGTCTTTTTTGTTGCGCAGGTTCCACGTCGGCCCTTTCCGTCTCTCGGGTCGTTTGCCGGTGAAATCTTCTGCCATTGCCAATTACTCCGCCTCGCCTCATAATGACCGCGTAATCCCAAAGGCAAGATCTATGTCCACTTCACTGCCTCCATCTCCAGCGTCCATCGCTAAGCGGCCGCGCTCTCTCAAATGGTGGTTTCTTCTCCTCCCGATGTTGATCGTGGTCGCGGTCCTGGGAGTAGCTGCATGGACATGGCTCACCCTCCACGTGAGCTACTCGACTGGCGAGCGCGTGGGCTATATCCAGAAGATTTCAAAGAAGGGCTGGATGTGTAAGACCTGGGAAGGCGAGCTCGCTATGGTGAACCTGCCCGGCACCACGCCCCAGATCTTTGAATTTTCCGTGCGCGAAGAGGCCATCGCGCGCCAGATCATGGACGCTCCCGGCCAGCGCGTCGCGCTCACTTATGCGCAGCACAAAGGCGTCCCGACCAACTGCTTCGGCGACACGGAGTATTACATCACTGCCGTGAGAGTAGTGGGGCCGTAGGAAAGCAATCAGCAGTTAGCCATCAGCATTCAGTCCCCTCAAGTAGGTTTCACTCGTAAACGGGCTGCGGAACCCAAGTTGGGATCTGGAGCAGCACAATGCTTTCAGCTTACGCTTCTGCACGTCTGGCTCGCGGCAAAGTTCAGGGGCTGACTGCTGATCACTCTCTGCTTAATTATTGTCCGCTGAGATCATGTACCCTACGCCGCGTTCCGTACGGATCAGCGTTTTGTCGTGTCCCTGGTCAATCTTCTGCCGCAGGTAGTTGATATACACATCCACGATGTTAGTGAGACCCTCAAAGCCCAGGTTCCAGACGTGTTCCACCACCATGGTGCGCGTTACCGCGCGCCCGGCATTCCGCATCAGGTACTCAAGCACCGCATACTCGCGTTGCGTCAACTGGATTGGCTTTCCACCGCGGGTCACCGAGTGTCGCATCCGGTCCAGTTCCAGATCATGAACGCACAACTTGTCCAGAAATTCTGAAGGACGCCGCAGCAGGCATTGCAGCCTCACAGAAACTTCTTCGAACGAGAATGGCTTGGTTACATAATCATCAGCGCCCGCCTGCAGTGCCATCACGCGGTCAGCTATCTCGCCACGCCCGCTCAGTAGCATAATCCGTGCGTTGGACCCTTGCCGCCGCAGTTTCTTAAGCACCGTGAAGCCATCAAGCTTCGGCAGGTTCCAGTCGATAATGATGGCGTCGTAATCGATCTCTGTGGCCAGTTGCAGGCCCTCTTCACCGTCGTTCGCCAGGTCCACCGCGAAGTGCTCTGCTTCCAGGCCCTTCGTCAGCAATCGCGCAACCTTGGGCTCATCCTCAATGACTAGAATTCGCAAGTAACACCTCCCGCGAAGCCGTCACTGATCTTTGCATTCCGAAAAGCTTCAGTGGCTGGCTCGCCTCAGGGGCGGTTGTTTTGTTTTGTCCTGACGGTCCGGAAAGAGTTTTGTGGAAGGGGCCCGTTGGAATCCCAGATACTGACTGTCAAGACCCGGAAATTGACCGCTCCCAGTCGAGAATCAATTCTGAAAGCAGTGTAGGTGCTTAAGCACAGCAGAGATGTGACTGCTGTCACAGTTGATTAAAAAATTAAGATCAGGAAACTAAGCCGCCCGAAGCTACTGAATCGCAAAGGTTTTCAGTTCTCACTTTCGCGTTTCGCGGGCTTTACAAAGATTAAAACCCAGTGAAAGAGATTGGCTGCTGGTGACTAGAAGCTCCTCGCTAGAGGCTCTCACTCATATCTCAGCGCCACTGTCGGATCCACTCGCGTGGCGCGTCTCGCCGGGATGTAACATGCAATCAGCGCAACCCCCACCAGCAACACCGTGACTGCCAGGACTACCAGCGGATCAACAGCGCCTACCTGAAAAAGCAGCGTCGAGAGATACCGTGCAAAAGCTGCGCCTGCGATCAGCCCTATCACCACCCCAATTGCCGTAAGCCGTAGGCCATCCCCGATCACGAGTCTGAATACCTGCGCGGGAGATGAGCCCAGCGCTATGCGCGTGCCGATCTCGCGCGTTCGCTGGCTCACCGCGAATGACATCACGCCGTAAATGCCCACGGCCGCAATCAGCAGCGCGAGCCCCGCAAGGATCGCCAGCAGCACCGTGCGAAAGCGCGGCTGCGCTACTGAAGTGGCAACGTTCTCTTCCATGGTTCGGATGTTGACGAGAGGCTGGTTAGCATCAATCCCATGCACTGCCCCCGTTAGCGACGCGGCCAGGCTGCGTGGCTCTCCCGCGGTCCGCAAAACAAGCGACATATTAAAGACCGGCAGTACCGCATCCGCCTGCCGGAAAGGAACGTACATTTCTGTAGGCGCTTCGCTGGCCAGTGACTGCTTTACGTCGCCCACCACGCCCACGATCTCCATCTGCGGCATGGTTTTGTCCGGTTCAGTTCCCAACTGCAAATGCTGCCCGAGCGGCGACTCCTTCGGGAAGTACGTCTTCGCCATTGTCTGGTTGATCACCACCACCGCAGGCGCATTTTCCCGGTCAGAGTCGTTGATGAGTCGGCCTTTGATCAGCGGAATGCCCATTGTTGCCAGATACGCCGGCGTCACTGCGCGATAGCTCGCCATGGTGTATTCATGCGGCGATTTTGGCGGACGCCCCTGAATGTTGAAATGAATCACCGCGCCCGTGCCGCTCACCGGCAGAAACGTAGCCGCGCCCGCGGAGCGAACTCCTGGCAGCGTTGCCGCACGCTCCAGCACGCGATCAAAATACTCCATGCGCTCCGCCGCTTTGGGATGCCCGCCCGGCGAGACCGGCATATCAGCGATAAGAATGTGATCAACGCTGAATCCCGGCGTCACGCGGGAGAGCCGGTCGAAGCTGCGAATGAGCAAGCCTGCGCCTACCAGCAGCAGCATCGCCAGTGCAACTTCGCTCACCACCAGCACGCCACGCGCCCGCAAGACTCCAACGCCCACCGCTCCGCGATCGTTCTGGTTCAGCGCCGAACGCAGATCGAGCCCAGCCATGTGCATCGCCGGAGCCAGCCCGAACAACAGTCCCGCCACCACGGCGAGCAAGGTCGTGAATGCCAGCACCTGCGAATCAATGTGGACTACTCCAAACGTGGGCAGGCTCGTCCCGCCGAGATGCAACAACGCCGGAACGGCATTCCACGCCAGAATCAGTCCCAGCACCGCACCGCCCACTGACAGCAGAAGGCTCTCAGTCAAGACCATGCGAATCACCCGCCACCGGCTCGCGCCAATGGCCGTCCGCACCGCGATCTCGCGTTGTCGCGCTGTGGCCCTCGCCAGCAGCAGGTTCGCCACATTGGTGCAGGCAATCAGCAGCACAAATCCCACAGCTCCCAGGATCATCAGCAGCGCGGGACGCACGTTCTGCACCATCTGGTCCTGCATCGAATTCACGTTTGCGCCGGTGTTGGTGTCATATTCCGGATACTGCTTCTCCAGCCGTTTGGCGATTGTTTCCATTTCCGCGCGTGCCTGCTCCAGGCTCACTCCCGGCTTGAGTCGTGCGATGGGCAGGATTCCCGGATGCCACGAACGATCATCCGGCAGCGTCTTGGCCCACGGCTCCAGCGGCACCATCACGTCAGGCGACTGCTGCAACACCTGCAAGCGCGCCGGTAAAACACCCACGACAACGAACGGCTTGTTATCGAGCGTGATCGCCTCCCCCAGAATGTCCTCGTGCCCGCCGAAGCGCCGCTGCCATAGCGAGTAACTGATCAGCGCCACTCCTGCCGCGCCCGGCGCGTCTTCTTGGGCCAGAAAAGTGCGGCCTTTCACCGCCTTTACTCCCAGCACGTCAAACAGGTTCGCGTTGGCCCGCTGCGCGGGTAGGCGTTCCGGATCGCCCTGCCCGGTGAGCGTCATCTGCAGGTTCTGTACGGCGCTCACGCCTCTGAATGACTTGCTTTGCTCTCGCCAGTCTTTGTAGTTCAGGTAAGAGACGGACAGAATCGGAAACTGCGGCAGGATGCGTTCGCTTAAAAGCACCAGCTTGCCCGGATCATCAAACGGCAGCGGCTTCAACAACACCGCATTGATCACGGTGAAGATAGCCGTATTGGCGCCGATTCCCAGCGCCAGCGTGAGCACGGCAATGGTGGTAAAGCCCGGTGTTCTGCGCAGCCTGCGCCCGGCGTAACGGATGTCCTGCAGGAGAGTATTCATAAAGCGATTGGTTTACGGCGATGTTCAGGATTAGACGTACGCCGGCTCCAATTGTCTCAAACCTTAAACTGCTCCGGAGCCGGGAAGTCCCCGTCGTATACTTTCCCTTCCATGAAATTTGAAGAACTCATCACGCTTGGCGATTTCGAGGCCGTCGCTCCGCTGCACATGTCGCCCATGGCCCACGCCTATGTCTCAGGTGGCGCCGGTGACGAACTTACTCTGCATTCGAATGAAGAAGACTGGAAGCGGCTCCGTCTCAAGCCGCGCGTCCTGGTTGACGTAAGCGAGTTGGACTTGCGAACCGAAATCCTGGGCCAGAAATTCGAGCTGCCCATCCTGCTCGCGCCTGCTGCTTTTCACCGCCTCTGCTGTCCTGAGGCTGAAATGGCCACGGTTGCGGGGGCCAATCGCGCCAAGGCAGCCTTCGTGCTTAGCTCCTTTTCCACAGAATCAGTGGAATCCGTGTGCTCGCTCGCCGAACAGCCGCTCTGGTTGCAGATCTATGCCGTTAATCGCGCACTCACCGAACAGATGGTCCGGCGCGCGGAAGCTGCCGGCGTGCGGGCCCTCTGCCTGACTGTCGACACTCCGGTGCTGGGCGCCCGACATCGCGAAGTGCGCACCCCCTTCAAGCTTCCGCCCGACTTCAGCTTGCCGAACGTGAACATTGGCGCTGTAAGTCATCGCCCGGTCCGTGGCGCCATCTACAGCGAGTTGCTCAACCCGGCTCTCACCTGGAAAGACGTGGAATGGCTTCGCTCGATCGCAAAAATTCCGGTCTTACTGAAGGGGGTGCTCAATCCGGAAGACGCGATCAAAGCAGTCGATCACGGCGTGGATGGCCTCATCGTCTCGAACCACGGCGCACGGAATCTTGACACACTACCCAGCACAGCCGAGGCTTTGCCGCTCATCGCCGAAAAGGTCCATGGCAAACTCCCTCTTCTGGTCGATGGTGGCATCCGTCGCGGCACAGACGTGCTGAAAGCGGTCGCCCTCGGGGCCAGTGCCGTTCTGATCGGCCGACCTTATTTATATGGCCTCTCTGTGGCCGGAGCAGACGGCGTGGCCCGGGTGCTCGAAATCCTTAAGACCGAGCTGCAGATGGCCATGGCCCTCACAGGCAAAACTTCCATTGCACAAATCGATCGCTCTGTTTTATGGGACTAGCAAGGACGTAAAAAAATTCTAGGGATGATGGACATTCCCTGGAAGGAACCATCCCGAGCGAGTGCGCAGCCGAGCTTGCGAGGCGAGCACGACGAGGGACCTGCTCCGCTACATCTTCGCGTGAGCCGATGAAACTTGAGAACAGTACGTCACGCTAATGACAAACGCCGGCTTCTGCTCTCTGAACCTGGTGCTGCCGCATGCCGTCTGGCAGGATCTCGCGAATTCAGCGGAGTAAGCAGCAATCGAGATTCACTCTTAGTCGCATTTCCCTGGCGAACTGAGAGTCCCAAAAAATTTCTTCGTTGAGTTTTCGTGAATCCACTCTCTTCTTGCGTTGACTTATGTGGTGCACCAGCGTTGGTGGCGCAAGTTGCCGGCCAAAAAGGTGCAATTTCACCTCACAAAGGAAAGATTCATGAGAACCTGCCTCTCGCTCTCGAGATTGATGTCTGCCTTATTGCTTGCTCTTATTTGCCTCAGTTCAGCCCGCGCGGCTGACACCACAGTCGGCTGCCCGGGCGGCACTCCCGGCGCGTTCACCAGTGTGAACGCGGCCATAGCTTCCCTGCCCGCTACGGGTCCGAACACGATTGCCATCTCCGGCACCTGCACGGAGAACGTTATTGTGGCAAACGTCAATAGCCTTACGCTGTTTGGCAATCCCACAGCTACGCTTCAGCCCGCCTCAGCCAATGGACGCCCGTTAACAATCGTCATTGCGCGCGGCATCTCCATCAACAACCTGGTGCTGACCGGCGGCCGCGGCGTTTTCGTGAATGACAACTCTGATGTGACCTTTGATACCGTGACCATTCAGAACAGCACAGGCATTGGCCTCACCAGTATTGACTCGCTGGCCCATATCATTAACAGCAGCGTATCCAACAACACGCGCTCGGGAATCAGCATCGGTGGCGGAACCTTTTATCTGGATTCCGGAGTGAACGTGACAAACAACGGCCGCGTCGGTGTCAGTGCGCTTACCGCTCATCTGATCTTGAACGGAGGCGATGGCACTCCCGGCACGGCCAACGTCATCAGCCATAATGCCGGCGTGGGCGTAGCGGTTGCGAACTCGGCGGAAGCGGACATCGGCGGCGACAACCAGATTACCTCAAACGGCGGAGCCTTCGGCTTCGAAGTCCTGCACACCAGCTCCGTCATCATGTCAGACGGCACAATCTCCGGGAACACCGGCATCGGCGTGCACTGCGGTGAGACCAGCCATTGCGAATGGAGCGGCGCCACGCAGATCAACGGCAATGGCGGAGGCGGAATCGAAATCACCGATCATTCTGACGCTTACCTTGATGGCGGCATCACCATTTCTGGAAACACCGGCATCGGCGTGCTGGTGGATCTCAGCTCGGTGCTCAACAGCCTCGGCGGGAATACCATCTCGAATAATACCGGCGACGCCCTGGTGCTGAACACGCTTTCGGTGCTCAAGTTCGCTGTCCCCGACACCATCACGGTGACCGGCACGAACCTGGCGCTGAACTGCAACAATGGCTCGCTGGTCTCGGGCGATATCACTCCGTATAAGCCCAGGAAATGCGGTACGCAATTCCAGACGACCCCGATCCACTGATTCAGCGCCAAACAAGAAGGGCCGCTCTTGCAGGCGGCCCGCTTGTATTTGCTCCGACAGCGTGTCACGAGTTTCCTATCAGCACGCCTGCAGCGAACACCAGGATTCCTCCCAGCACCACCTGCATCGTCGCTGAAAACCATGGCGAATCCATGTACCGATGACGGATCCAGGCAATCGCGGCAAGTTCCACCAGAACCACAATCACCGCAGCCGTAAAAGCAACGTTGAAGTTGGGTACCAGGAAAGGGATGGTGTGGCCAATTCCGCCCAGCGCCGTCATCAATCCGCAAACCAGCCCGCGAATCCACGGGTGACCACGGCCCGTAAGACTCCCGTCATCGGAAAGCGCTTCCGCAAACCCCATGCTGATCCCGGCGCCAATCGACGCCGCCAGTCCGACGGCAAAAGCCGTATGCGTGTTCCTGGTGGCAAAGGCCGCGGCAAAGACCGGCGCCAGCGTTGACACCGATCCATCCATGAGACCGGCCAGCCCAGGCTGCACGATCTGGAGTACAAACAGCTTGCGGTTGGCTTCGTTCTCCTGGCTCACCGCTTCGTCGTTAAGGTTGTCGCGCTGTAACTCGCCGGCGCGGTGCTCGTGGGAGCGCTCATCCTCTGCCAGGTCGTTCAAGAGCTGCCGGATGCTTGCATCCTCGGTCATGGCGGCCGCGCGCTCGTAAAACCGCCTCGTCTCCACTTCCATGGTCGCCGCTTCTTTACGGATTGCATCCAGCCGCAGCGGCCTGGTCAGCCAGATGGGCTTGCGCTGCACGAATCCCTTCACGTCATTGCGGCGGATCAGCGGAATGTGCTCGCCGAATTTGCTGCGATAGAGTTCGATGAGCCGTCTGCGGTGCTCTGACTCCTCCTGCCGCATGCCGTCAAACATCGTCGCCGTGGCGGGAAAATCTCTCTTCAACTCCTCCACGTAATCGGCGTAGATTCGTTCGTCTTCTTCTTCCAGTGAAATCGCCAGCGCCAGGATTTCCCTGCCGGTAAGGCTCTCAAATGTGCGCATAGATTAAGGGGAATTGTAAACGATTCCGGATGCCGGCCTGGTGGATCGCCAGTTGTGTCTCTGCCGCGCTTATGCTCCATCCGGAAAGACAGGGCTCTGTTCCGTCCCCGACCTTTTATTTCGGTGATTCCTTGCGCAGCTTGATATCGCGCCAGCGTGTTTTGTCCGGCAGAAACATGGCCCCCTCCAGCCGGTCCCCTTTGAGGGTGAGTTCCACATAGCCTCTGCCGAGGTCGCAACGGAGGAGGTTCTCGCCGGCACGATATGTGCAATCTAACGTTCCCATCATCTGTGCCTGTCCATCCACGATCTTGTCGGCCTGCATGGAAAGTTTGCCGGAAGCGTTTTGCCTTACATGATAGAGCGCCTCCTCGTCATGGCAAGCGCTGGGTTTCACCAGGCACAGCGATGTACCATGCCAGTCACCGACCACTGCACTGGCATCAACTTCCGCTTTAGCCTGCGAAGCCACACCCTGTCCAAAGAGCGCCATGACACAAAGAAGCAAGAGCGCGAAACTGGAGATGGTTTTCATAAGTTCAGCTCTACTTTGGACGGTTATGCCGAGAGTAAGTTATGGGACTGCTCCATC
The DNA here is from genome assembly GCA_036258095.1 of Candidatus Angelobacter sp. GTDB lineage: Bacteria > Acidobacteriota > Terriglobia > Terriglobales > Acidobacteriaceae > Angelobacter. The sequence goes on from DATAEJ010000085.1 coordinate 15,687, forward strand.
GACCTGCTTATAGTGCTGATCGATACTCTGGATAGGGTAGCAAAATGAAAACGCGGCCCCTCAGTGCTGCTCCTGGGGCCGCTCGTCATAAGCGGGCTCATCCGTGAATGTCTTGCGTTACTCGTCCCCGGTTCAGCGGGAAGTGAGGCAGAACCCGGGGTGAAGCAACTGACCCGCTTAGATTTCCGGGCAATGTGCCCCTCGGATGTCAGCGAAACATCCGAGCATTGCCCGGAAACGTGCAACCGCAAACTGCCCCTCCTACGATCAGGCCGGAACAGCATCGCCGTTTCGGCCTTCCCGCTGACAGGTTGCTCGTCACCCGATGATGTCCATAGGCCGCATCATCTCGTTGTCTTCGTGCTCAAGTATGTGGCAGTGCCACACGTATTTGTAGCGCTGCCCCGGAACCACCACCGTTCCCTTCGGCATGTCGAACTTCATGATCAGCTTGGTAACGGTGCCCGGAAACGACTTGACCACGTCTTTGTACGCGTTCTGTTCTTCCGGAGCTGGACCCTGTGGCTGCCCCAGAAGGTTGAGTTGACCAGTGCTGTCGAACTTGTTCTGGTCAAACGGTTGGCGGCTGAGAACCTGGAACTGGACCAGGTGAATGTGTTTGGGATGGGCATCACCGGTGTCGTTGATCATGTTCCAGATTTCGGTCGAACCCGCTTTGGGATCTTCCGTGACCGGATCGTCCCAGTTCTTGTTGTCCAACAGGCCGATGATTGGGAATCCATCGGAATCGCGGTCGAGCTCAGTAAGAACCACGTCGCGGGTACGTGTTGCCGAAGCCGGATTGATGTTAATCGGGTTCGGGTTGAGCACAGACGGAATCACGCTGGTGTCCTTCGACGAAAGCGGCTTCGAGACACGGAACATCATGATCTCTGTGGGAACCACCTCGCCTCCACCGGGATAAGGCGCCGGACCGTTGTTCTTGAGCACAAAGGTCTGCCCGCCGCGGCCCGTGAAGTCGACGATCACGTCAAAGCGCTCCGCCGGCGCCTGCAAGAGCGTGGTCAGCGCCACCGGTGCAGGCAGCAGTCCGCCATCGGTTCCGATAATGAAGAAAGTTGGACCCGCCATGCCATGGGGATTACCCTGGGCATCAGTCTGCACCAGCGTCATGTTGAGGAAGCGGGCGTTGCAGCCGTTCAGCACACGGAAGCGATACTTCCGGGGTTCAACATCCAGCACCGGCCACGCCTTACCGTTCACGCAGATCGTGTCGCCGAAGAATTCGGGAATCCAGAACTGGTGGGTTCCCCCAATCGCTGTCGGATACAGGAACGTGCCATCCGTGTTGAACAGCCGGTCCTGGATGATCAGCGGAATTTCAAACTGTCCCTTCGGCAGGTTGAGCGAATCTTCCACTGCATCGCGGATGATATAAGCGCCCGCCAGGCCCATGATCATGTTCAGGCGCGTGATGCCCAGCGTGTGATCGTGGTACCAGAGCAGCGTGGAAGGCTGATCGTTGGGATAAACAAACGGATTGGGATTGTAGAGCACCGGGCCGGTGACGCCATCGGGGGAAATCCAGGCTTCAGGATAGCCGTCGCTCTCCGGCAGTACCTTCGCGCCGTGCAGGTGGACCACGTTACGCACCTGCGGCTTGTCGGCTTCGGAACCATGAAGAGTAAAGTCCACCGGCAGCGGATGCGTCGTTGGCAGCGCATCATTGTGGTACTTGATTTTCACCGGCACGCCGCTGCGTACTTCGATTGTCGGACCGGGCCAGATCCCGTTATAGCCCCAGATCGGTGTCGCGGGAAGGTCACGATGAACTTTCTGCAGCGCCGGCAACATGCGGATGTGGGTGACTCCGCTCGGATCAGGCCGCAAAACCGGCATGATCGGAAGCTGGTCCACAAACTGCGTGAGCAAACCGCTGTTCGTTGCAGTTTTCAGCTGCGAAACAGGATGGGAAACGTGACCGTGAAACGTAATCCCGCCCTTGACGGGCACTCGAGTGTTGGGGGTTTGGGCATTGCCAATGGTGGGCAGCAGGGCGCCCGCTCCGGCAATTGCTCCCAGCTTGAGAATATCGCGTCGACTCTTTTTCATTTCGAAGTCTTTGCTCCTGTCAGGTGGGCGACACACTTCGAGCGTGACAGGCATGAGCCGGTTGGAGTCCGTCGTCTGCTTATCAGCGCGAGAAGGTGACGCGCGATGTTTCCGAGCGGCCTGAAAATCCGGAAGAAGGCCGCTCGAAGCGAGTACAAACTAGCCCGAAAAATAGATTAGAAACCACACAATTAGAGGATTTAATTTTTCTGTCGCCCTCGTCGAATAAAGCGCTGGTGGTGCGCTCGCAAAGGCTAAAAACACGTAAGTCAAGGCGGCTCTCTATTTATAATTTGCGTGGTATTGGCCCCCACTTATCAACCCTTTCTCCTTGATTCCATTAGGCTTTTTAATCCCAAGGCAACAAGACCTTCCCTCTCCGAAGCCTGAATCCCCGTTCTGAAACGATTTCCACTCAGGATTCACTCATCTTTTGAAGGGAAATCAGGGCCCAGTCCCCCCGGCCTGCATTGTTCACATGGGAGAAGACGTGCCGGAAGCTGCTTACGAAATCGACCTCACGGCCCCGGAAGCGGGGCTGACCGTTCCAACCTCGGCATCCCCCCAGGGACCGGCAACCCACACGATCTCTCACGGCTGGCAGTTCCTGCAGCGGCTGCTCTCCAGTTATTCCGGCCGACTGCTCTGCGGAATGCCGGACGGCACCCTTTCCCTCGCTCACATCCTGGCCCGAATCGGTGAATCTCCCCGCATGGCCCTTCCGGCCGAGCTTCGAATCCGCAGCCAGAAGCATCTCGATTCACTTTCAGAACTCGGACGCATGGACGGAGGCTGGGGCCGCGAGTCCACGCCTGACTGGTCTGACTGTCTGACCACCTGCTGGGCTATTACTGCGCTTGAGAACTTTGGCTGGCCGGTACCGGACGAAAGCTACGCCTTCGTTCGCGCCTGTGAGCGATGGGACGGAAGCTTCGCCGCCTCCCCCGCCAACAAGCAGCAGCGGTCAGCGCCGCAAGCCGCGCTCGCTGCCACGGTCACGGCAGTCCGTGTCCTGCGCGAGATCAACCCTCGTACGGAGGAGTACCTCGTTCACGGGCTTTCGACAGCGGAACCTGCCGCCGCCAGTTACATTTGTGCTGAGGTTTTGGATTGGCCCGCCGGGCTGGCCTCATGGGAACTGTTGAACGCCGCCAGCCGCCTCACTGCATCGTTATTTCCCGAAGACTCGGCCGGCATGGCGGATCTTCTGCGCTGCCTCCTTCGACTCCGGCTGCAGCGTTCATGGCCAGTTTCCGCGCAGCTGCGAAAGTTGCAGCAGCCCAATGGCTCGTGGATCGGCCCTGCTGCATGGCTCAGTTCAGAAACACAAGACAAACGAACTCCTGGGCAACTCGAGGCAGCCCTTAGCACCGCCAGCGCTGTCGCCAGCCTTCTGCTGGCTGACGCCCAGCCCGGACTCTATTTCGGTTCCGACCTCCCCGCACGCCGTTTTAACGAAGGATGGCGAGGATGACTACTGGCAAAAGTGATCCTCGAGTGCACCACCATTTGAGGCTAAGGCTGGTGCCGCGCCCTTTCTCGAATCGGACGAACAGTGCTGCGCCTAAATTACAATGGGCTGCGCAGGGGCACGTGGAAGAACCGACGTTCAATCTGGAATTTTTGCATCGCCTCAAGGCTCATGATCCTGACGCCGAAGAGATGTTTCATTCCCATTTCAGGGTCCGGCTCAGGATGAAGCTTCGATCCTGGCGGCTCTCTCCATCAGACATTGAAGACGTGATGCAGGAAACGTTCCTGCGCGTGATCCGCGCTGTACAGAATGACGAGATCCGCCAGCCGGAGTCCCTGGGCGGGTATGTTAGCCAGGTCTGTACCTTCGTACGTAACGAGCGTTGGCGGAGCGTGGCACATGAGGTCCAATTTGACCCGACAACATTCGATGTAGCCGATCCAGTCACCAATCTGGAAACGCTTGTACTCCGCAAGGAGCGTCGCAAGATCGTTGAAACCGTATTGGACGATCTCCGTCCCAGGGACCGCAACCTGCTGCGGGCCAAACTCTTTGACCAGGTGGGCACAGAAGAGATGTGCGCTCGGTTCGGCGCGTCATCTCCTGATCATCTGCGGCTGCTGCTGCACCGTGCGCGAAAAAAGTTTGCCGGTGCCTGCAAGGCCCGGGGCCTGGATTTACAGACAAGTTTAGACAGCTAGTGAGGTGAGTATGGACATCGACTCGATCAGCCACGGCCATGCCGTGCAAAACCAGATGGCGGAACGCTACGTACTTCGCGAACTTCCTGAAGATCAGCGCGAAGCCTTCGAAGCGCACTACTTTGATTGCAACGAGTGCTTCCGCGACGTCAAGCTTGCGGCTGAGTTCCTTCACCACACCCACGTCGTGCTTCCACCGGGAAGGGAGAAATCCGGGCTGGCGCGCCTTACCGCCGATCTCTGGCGGCCTCTTCCCGCCTTTGCAGCTGTTCTTTTGTTTTGTGCTTTGGGATTCAACGTTTACCAGCGCCAGAAGATTGAGAGCCTGAAGGCTCCGCGTGCTGAATCTCGTTATTTCCTGTCAGGAGAGGCGCGATCGAGAGGTGATGGAGCCGCTTCCGGCGATCTTGCCCGGGAACGCGGGCCTGAGCCCAAGCTTATCAGCATCCCACGCGATCTACCGGTGAGCCTGGAAGTAGAGGTCCAGAGAGATCCAACGTTCCGGTCCTACGAGGCACGGATTCTGGATAGCTCCGAGAAGCTGCGGTTCTCGATCCCATTGACCCTGGGACAGGATGACATCTCGGCGTCCATCGTAATACCTCCAGGATCGCTGTCGGAGGGCCGCTACTCTCTGGTTGTGATGGCGCAGAAGATTGAAGATGGTGAGAAGGAGGTTGGGAGAGGTTCTTTCTACCTCCAGCATTCGAAGTAAACGCCTTCTAATAATTCCGCGCCGATTGATTGTGGTACTCGAATCGGGAACTTTAGGGAGTACAATCAGGTCAAAGTAATACCTATTGCCCCCTTGCCTCCCACTCGAGAGCTCGCTCGAAGAGCAGATGTACCTCAAATTCAAGGAATGCGGAGTATTTAGATGGCCGATGAATGCTCGAACCACCATTCGCAGTACATGTATCACGCTTCCGCGCAGGGAATCGCGGGAGAGTTTTACCGCCCCAGCCGGCATTCGCTGCCGATGCAGGGTGCAATCGTTCTGCCGCCTCACGGTGGGCGGCACAGTCACAAGGTGGGCAAGTTCAAATTAGACGGCCTGATTTCGTATGAAGAAATCATGGTTGAAGTGGGCGGCAGCTATGACGACTGTCACGACATTCAGACCAGCTATGCGTACGCGGTAATAGAAGGTCTGAACATTGCTGACATGGTTACGGCGGACCGGGTAGTTTCCAGGATGATGATTTATTCGCCTCCTGGAGATTATGGCGGAGAACATACGTTTGATATTACTGGCAGCCATTTTGAGAACCTGAAGATTGCAGGACATAGGATCGATCTCAATCTGGCAACCGATGTGTTTCACCAGGTGAACTCGTTTTCCAAGTTCACCGAGTTCTACAACAGCAAGAAGGCAGACGAGTGGCTGATTCCCGGCAAGTTGGGCCAGCTTCCCGATGAAGAGTTAAAGACGCTTGAAGATAAGTACCATGCCATGCGCGGCATGGCTCCACTTGTGAAGGCATGGAAAAGCGACGCCAAACGAGAGCCGAAGGACCGCTACTGGTGCTCAGCAGCCAACCATCTCGACCTGCAGAAGCATGCCGGGGTCGGCGAAAACTCGGAGGTGCAGAGCCATGGCGGGGTCATCGTCATACCCAAATTCGGCGTGGTTCGACTGGCCGAAGTGGTCGTGGACAAGCACCGGCGCATGCTGAACATGCTCAGGGTGGATATGTGCTCCACCGGACACGGCAGCACGACCGGCGGCGGCTCCGGTGGTGGTTCAACCTTTCCGTAGCGCACAGATTGGTCAGCCTGCTGCTCATTTTGACAGCAGCAGGCTGTACCCAACCCAGTCTAGACAACTCCCGTTCTGCGATTACTCAGGCTCAGGCGCCAACTCTTCCGCAAACGCCAGAGAGCCAAATCAGCTTAATCAAACGTCGTATCGGCGAGGGCAAATATCAGGACGCGGTCGCTCTTGCTGATTCGGGCTTGAGGCAGCAGGCGGCCACTGATCCTGCTTTCGCGGCACAAATCCGGATATTGAAGGCCCGCGCGCTTAGCTGGTCCGGTGATCCGCAAACGGGCCTTCGCACCCTCGAACTGATGCCGACCAGTTCCAGGGCGCCAGAATCCGCCGCATTTCAGGAGATTGTGCGCGCCGAAGCGTTGTGCCGTTTGGGAAAGAATGCGGAGGGCCGCAAGTCACTGGGCAAAGCGCGCTCACTTCTTCCCACACC
>DATAEJ010000086.1:0-22676 GCA_036258095.1 Candidatus Angelobacter sp.
ATGCACTACCGGCGAGAGCGGAGGAATGTAGAACAGCATGGGCAGCGTACGGAACTCAATGTGCAACGGCAGTGCCAGTCGCCACTGCTTCACAAATTTGAAAACTGGCGAACGCTGGGCGGCCTCAATGACATCGGCTGAAATCCCTGAGGCTTGTGCCGCACGGATTACATCCGGAGCAGACGGATCAAGGATGATGTTGCGATGACGCTCGATCAGATTTTCGCGCGGCGTGCCTGCTGTTGCGTGGATGGAGTCTGCATCGTAGAGCAATACACCGACGAAGCGTATACGGCCCGGGCACGAATGAAAGCAGGCAGGCGCCTCACCAACTTCAACGCGCGGATAACAGAGAATGCACTTTTCCGATTTTCCCGTATCCCAGTTGAAATAGGCCTTCTTGTAAGGACATGCCGCTACGCAGTGCCGCCAGCCGCGGCAACGGTCCTGATCGACCAGCACGATCCCGTCTTCGGCCCGTTTGTGCAGCGCTCCCGATGGACAAGCAGCGACGCATGCGGGATTCAGGCAGTGATTGCACGTCCGCGGAAGGTGGAAGAAGACCAGGCGCTCAATGGCGAAGAGGTCCTTCTTCTGCTCTGGAGCCAGCGCAGCCCAGTTCGGGTCGGCGCTGGCGTACAGTGGCGAGCCGGCAAGATCGTCGTCCCAATTCGGGCCCGACTCAATCTCCATATATTTGCCGGTGATCAGCGAAATCGGGCGAGCAGTGGGCTGGTCATCGCTCGCGGGTGCATCCGTCAACTTCTGGTATTCATACGTCCACGGCTCGTAGTAATCGTCGATCGAGGGCAGAGTGGGATTATGGAAGATATTGAAAAGCGCCGAGCTCCGGGTCTGCGACTTAAGTCGCAGCTCTCCGTTCGGTTCTTCCCATCCTCCTTTATATCTGTCCTGATCTTCCCAGAGGACCGGATAACCTGTGCCAGGCTTGGTCTCCACGTTGTTCCACCACATGTATTCCGCGCCCTTGCGGTCGGTCCATATGTTCTTGCAGACGACGGAACAAGTATGGCAACCGAGGCACTTGTCCAGATGGAAAACTGTTGCGATCTGAGCGCGAACCTGCATCATTCCCCCTTGGTCACCAGACCAGTTCCGGGAGCTTGCGGACGAGCACGTGAGTGTCCCGATTGGTGCCGGTTGGCCCCCAGTAGTTGAAGTGGTAGGTGAATTGTCCGTAGCCGCCAGCCATCAGCGTGGGCTTCAAGCGGATACGGGTGAGGCTGTTGTGCCCACCGGCGCGGCGAAGGTTGCGCAGCGGCGATTTGGGGACAGAAAGCGTCCTTTCGGGCGAGTGATACTGGATACAGACGCCGCGAGGAATTCTCGCGCTGACCACTGCGCGCGTGACCACGACGCCATTGTCGTTGTGAATCTCGACCCAATCATTATCGGCAACGCCGATTTCCCCCGCATCGGTTTCGTTCAGCCAGAGCGGCTCCACCCCGCGCGAGAGCGTGCTCATGCGATGGTTGTCACTGTAGGTGGAGTGGATCTGCCATTTTCCGTGCGCGGTCATGAAATTGAGAAGTTTCCCCGGCGCCCCATTCATTTCGCGAATGTCGGTCCGCTCAAGATCGAATGGCCGTGGCTTGTAGCTGGGCAGGTTCTCTCCGGATTGGAGATAGAGCGGGTGGTCCAGATAGAGATGCTGGCGACCTGTGAGCGTCCGCCAGGGAACGTTGCATTCCAGGTTGTAGGTGAAAGGTGAGTAGGTGCGCCCTTCCTCGATCACACCCGACCACATGGGGCTGTTCAAGAGACGTTGCGGTCTGGCCTGCAGGTCCTTGAATGAGATCCGCCGACCCCGGTTCTTCTCTGCCAGGTGTGCCAACGGCATGCCTGTTTTTTCTTCCATCCGCTTGTAAGAGCGATAGGCGAGTTCCCCATTGGTCACAGTAGCGAGTCGCAGGATCGCATTGCAGGCATCTTCCTCGCCGCTGAGGGACGGATATTTGTTGCCGCTCCATTCCGCAACCGGGCCGGTCTCCAGCAGATGCTGGTATTCATCTTGAACGTCGTAGCCGGTTCCATGCGCTCCCAGGCCGCTCGACGGAACCAGCGGACCGAGCGAGATGAACTGGTTGTAGAGGTTCGGGTAATCGCGCTCGACAATACGCAGTCCCGGCATGGTCTTGCCTGGCACCGGCTCGCACTCGCTCTTGCTCCAGTCGCGAATTTCGGGCTGGGCGATCTCCGCCGGCGTGTCATGCGCGAGAGGCATCGCGACAACGTCGACAACTGGATCGGGCAGGTGGACTACCGCCAGCTCTGCAATCTTCTTCGCGATCGCCTGGAACGCCTGCCAGTCGCTCTTTGACTCCCACGCCGGATGGACTGCCGCCGAGAGCGGATGGATGAACGTATGCATGTCGGTGGAGTTGAGGTCGGATTTCTCATACCACGTGGCCGCCGGCAGCACGATATCCGAGTAGAGCGCCGACGTATCCATGCGAAAGTTCAGGTCGACAACAAGATCCAGTTTTCCCTGAGGCGCGTCTTTGTGCCACGCGATCTCCTTCGCCGAGCCCTCCGCCACCTCCGGAGCAATGGCGTTGGTGTGTGTGCCCAGATAATGTTTGAGGAAAAACTCATGGCCCTTGGCGCTGGCCATGAGCGCGTTCCCGCGCCAAATGAACCAGACGCGCGGCCAGTTCTCCGGAGCATCAGCATCTTCCACCGCAAATTTCAATTTGCGTTCGCGCAGCTGCCGGACGATGTGCCTGGTAATCTCGTCCGGTGTCTTGGCTCCGGCCTTCCTGGCTGCTTCCGTGACCTCCAGCGGATTACGGTTGAACTGCGGGTAGAACGGCAGCCACCCGTTGCGGACGGCCTGCACCTCCAAATCGATCATGTGCATGCCCCTCAGCGCTCCGCTTCCACTGCCACGAGGAAACGGCTGGTAAGCGGAAAACTCGCGTTCATAACGCCACTGGTCGCTGTTCACGTAATGCCAACTGGGCGAGTTCTGCAGTCGCGGCGCCGGATACCAATCGCGTGCGAAGGCGACGGCCGACCACGATTCCATGGGCGCCAGCTTTTCCTGGCCCACATAGTGCGCCAGCCCGCCGCCATTCGTGCCCACGCAGCCGCAAAAGAGCAGCGCCTGAATTGCCGCCCTGTAAATAAGGTCGCCGTGATACCAGTGATTCACGCCGGCGCCGATAATAATGGTGCATTTTCCGCGCGTAGCTGCGGCAGTCGTGCCCCACTCGCGGGCAAAGCGCACGATCCGGTCCGCTGGAATCCCGCAGCGCTTTTCCGCCCAGGCTGGCGTGTAGGGCTGAGCGGCATCATCGTAATGGCAGGGATACTCGCCTTCGATGTCACGCGAAACCCCGTATTGCGCGAACAGCAGGTCGTAAACTGTCGTAACCACTACTTCGCTTCCATCAGCCGTGCGAAGCTTCTTGATCGGCACATGCCGTGTGAAAACCTGGGCGGGATCGAAGCTCTCAATTTCCAGCGGTAAGGTCGCATCTTGCGTTCCGAGAAATGTGAGGGCGGGCTCGATGGGACTGTCGTCCACCGCGTCTTTGGGAACCAGGTTCCACTTTCCTTTTTCTGAGCCCCAGCGATGTCCTACGCTGCCCATCGGCATCTTCGGCTTGCCGCTGCCGGCATCCCACACCAGGAATTTCCAATCGCCATTCTCCGCATTGCAGTAGTCGGCAATACGATTTGCGCGCAGCAGCCGGCCAGCGCGCCACGAGCTTCCGTGCGGGAGCAGCTCAACAAGGTACGGGCTATCGGTGTAGCGACGCGCGTAATCCAGGAAAAACGGGATCTTCTTTTGATCATGGAATTCATTCAGCAGCACGTGATTCACGGCCAGCCACCAAGCCGCGTCCTGCCCGGCGCTGACTGGAACCCATTCGTCGGCATATTTTGCGACTTCGGCAAAATCCGGTGAGAATGCCCACAGGCGGGTGCCGTTATGCCGCGCTTCGACGGCGAAGTGGCAATCCGGCGTGCGCGTCATGCTGAGGTTGGAGCCGACCACGGCGATCATTCGCGCATTGAACCAGTCGGCCGCTTCCGGGACGTCCGTCTGCTCACCCCACGTCTGCGGCGAAGCATTGGGTAAATCGCAATACCAGTCGTAAAACGAGAGCGCGACGCCACCCATCAGCTGCAACATGCGCGCGCCGCTGGCGTAGCTGATCATTGACATCGCGGGAATCGGCGAGAAGCCGGCGATGCGGTCCGGACCATATTTCTTGATGGTGTAGATATTCGCCGCTGCGATCAGCTCCACGGCTTTATCCCACGAGATGCGCCGCAACCCTCCTTTGCCGCGCGCCTTCTGCCAGGCAGCGCGTGTGGCGGGGTCTTCGACGATTGAGGCCCATGCCGCAACGGGATCAGAATGCTCCGCGCGAGCTCTGTCCCAGGCATCCAGCAGCTTTCCCCGGCCATAGGGATACTTCACCCGCAGCGGAGAATAGAGATACCAGGAATACGACATCCCGCGCTGGCAACCGCGCGGCTCATGCGGAGGCAGATCAGGACTGATGCGCGGATAATCCAGCGCCTGCATCTCCCAGCTGACAATGCCGTCTTTCACAAAGACCTGCCAGCTACAGGAGCCGGTGCAGTTCACGCCATGCGTGCTGCGCACTACTTTGTCGTGCTGCCAGCGATCGCGATACACGTCTTCCCACTTGCGCAGACCGGAGCCGGCTTCTTGTTTGATCCAGGAGCGCGCGTCCCGCGTTTTCATTGGGCACCTCTGTTCGTCTTGCGCACTGACGAGCGGACATCATTCGTGGCGAGCCGATTTCGCCAGATCACCCCGGCAATCAGCAGGACCAGCAGCGAGCCGGCAAGACCGACCGCCTGGACCCGGCGCACCGGCGTCTGGCTGAGCGCGGCCGCATTCCCGGTGGCAGCGCTGAAGAAGGCTGCCAAGTCCGCAACCTCGTCGGCATTCAGGGGAGCTGATCGGAAGATGGTTGACATCATTCTTGTTGGTGGCTTTTGCAACCAGGAATTGAGTCCTTTGTTACCGCCCAGTTTTTGATACGCCGACGAGACGTCTGGTCCGAGTCGGCCGCCTGCATACGGCAAGCTGGATACCTGATGGCACGCGATACAGGCAGCACCGCCATTGCTTAAGCGCCGCTTGCCAAGGAATATTTCGCGACCGTGCGCCGCATCGCCTGTGCGCAAGGGGGCCGCCGTCGCGGCCACGATGCCCGATTGTTGATCGATGTATTCAAGCAGCGCTTCCCCGAACTCCTCGGTCACATCGGGAGATGGGGTCATCGCCATGCCTTGCGAATCGCCAACGATTTTGAGGGCGTAGGGGTCCTTTGCGGCAATCTTGGTCTCGGGATCACGAATGAACTCGACCAGCCAATGCCGCCCTGCCCTCTGCGTCACGTTCTTCAGGTCTGGACCCACAGATGGGCCACCGCCGATTGTGTGGCAGGCTGAGCAGTTCTGTTCGAAATATGCGGATGGCTCTGCCTGCCACGCAAATGCAGTGGATGGAAAAAGAAGAACAGCAAACAAGACTGACAAGAAGCGTTCGTTCACAGTAGACCTCCAAAGGAGGGCGGTGGTCAGGCCAATTCCGAAGCGATCGAAACTGTGGATCGGGCCCCTCACAGGGCTTGCTTCGATGCTCACACCTACAAAGAATGGTCACAAAAGATCCCGACCGAAGATGTGAGCAGCGTCACCTGAAATTCGTGATGCGTGCTATGGTTCATCCTTGTTTTCTAAACGCGGACAGGCTGGGCGCAAGAGTTGTGGACTTTTAAGCCAACGGCAGACCAGGAGGTCATTGTGCGTTTTACGCCCAGCAAATCAGAACAGTCGGCTACGGAAGCTTTACATCCAGGGCATAGACATTCGTCTTCAGCGGCAGTCGCAACATTGAGCACTGCGCGGTCAGTACTCAGCAATCAGTGGTCAGTACTCTAGCGTCGATTCTGCCGGGGGGAAGAAGCCGGGCCGCTCCATCCAGCACTAGTATCGCTTGGGTCCAAACCGCTTGTTGCTTTTCGCTGCCAGCTTACGTCGATGACGCTCCTCAGACGGGCGGGGGCGGCTTTGGTTACCAACGTCGAGCAATGGCCGCTACAATCCGGGCCAGTGCATCGAGATCGCGCACATCAATCACTTCCGCAGGTGAGTGCGCGTAGCGCAACGGCCAGCCGAGCGCGACGTCGGTTGAGCCATAAAGCAGAAACGCTGCACCGTCATTTCCGCCGCCGGTAACTCCGTACTGAGCGGGTATGTTGCCGGAGTGTGCGATGGAAACGACTTTCTGGGCGAGATCACGGCGGACGATGTTGGAGTTATCAATGGCACGGACGACAAATCCGCGCCCCAGAATTGCATCTGCGAATCGTCTGGATTCCAGGGGAGAATCTGAGCTCACAAAAGTGTCGATGGCAAAAACATAGTCTGGGGCGCGACCTTGCGCGGCCATGTTTTTGGCTGCGCCAGCGGCGCCTTCCAATCCGAGTTCTTCCCTGGTGGACCAAATGAAGGTCAGGTCACGGCCACCTGTACTCGATGACTGCTTAGTGGCTCCTGCCGGCTGGTTGATGTTTTGCCCCAATGCCCATGTCGCAGCCACCAATGCGGCGCATCCAACACGGTCATCAAAGGAACGGACGCTGGAGAAATTGTGCAGCAGCTTGCGGTACTGCTTCGGGATGGTGACAAAATCTCTCACTTTGATCCCCAATTCGCCAACCTGCTCCGCTGTCTGCGCTCCCACGTCCATACGGAACATCTGACGCTGGCCACGCGGCCACTGAAAATCGGGTTTGTCCCAGCCGTCAGGTAAGTCAAGAACGCCCGGGTGCATGCCATTCGCCGAGTGAACCAGCGCAGCGTGTCCCAGGAAGTAGGCCAACACACCGCCGCCTTTCGGTTCCAATTCCAGGGTTCCATCGGGATTAATGGAATGCACTTCATAGCCGATCTCGTCCATATGTGCGACGACCACAATGCGAGGGCCACTACTCGCTTTTGGCGATGGCCAGTGCAGCACCAGGTTCCCGGCATCGTCCGTCTCTGGCTTTGCCCACGAGGGCAGCAACTGCTTGACGGCCGTGCGCATGTTCTCTTCATGCGTGCTGGGGGCGTAAGTCTCTGACAATTTCCTGATGATCTCTTCGGTCGAAGGCGCGACCGTTGGCTTCTGAGAAATCAGCGGCTCCGCCAGCGGAACAGGTCGGTTCAATTCCGGTTCTTTACTCTTGCCGAAGAGATACGTCTCCAGCAGTGAAATCAAGGCGACAACATCGCGGCCTTGAACAACTTCGCCGGGCGTTGAAGGCCAGGACGTAGCAACCGCAAGATGGACGCTACGTTCAGGCACTTTAGACTGAAGCATGTAGCCTCCGCGCGGCAAGAGCGGGGCAGAGTAGTCGGTTTTTAGAGGAATCTTGCGCTGCCCTGCGATTTGCTTAAGCTCCGCAGCCAATCCCGCCAGTTCAGCGTCAGGCTTTTCAGACGCGATCAGGACGCCGCTACCGGGAGACGCTTTAAAGAGAGGTGCAGCCTCGCGCTGTCCGGGTGCCGGAGTCGCACGTGTGAGCCGGCCAACATAGATCAGCTCATCGGGAGCAACCCGATAAAGCAGTTGCTGCAGTCCACGCGCACCGAGCCATTGCTGGCTCACGAACGCAAACGTCAGTGTACCTTTAACGTTTGCCGGGTCAACGTTGCGCAGAACATCCAGCAGTGCCGCAGCCCCGTAGCGGTCCCCGATGGCTGGGGCAGTCCACTTTCCAAACCCCATCTCGTAGAATTTGCGGTCAATGGCGACAGGACTGAGAACGTCCGCGCCGCCATCACGAGCCTCAGCAGCAGTGGTTGCGCCCACGTCCACGAACATGTTGTCCAGATCAGAGGCGGCAGGAGCGTGTTGACGTTGCGGTTGCAAATGAATGGAAAGACCGGCAACTGCTCCATTGATCCATTTACTTTGTGCTGTGCCAATCAGCACGGGCTGTGCCGAATGAAGCTCATTGAACAGCGGCAGATTGCCGCCCTGAGGAAGGCGTTGCAGGGTCAAGTAGCCTTCACTGGTGATGCCGCTGGTTACAAATCCAGGTTCATCCATGGAAGCGACGATCAGGCGGTGTGGTGCACCCTTGCCGATTGTGACGGTTACATTGCTTTGCGCATCTATCTTCGGAGAAAAGCCCTTCAGCTTCGCCGCAATTTTGGCCGCCAGTTGTTGCTCGTAGCCGGGAACGGCGGGCGTTTCAACCAGTTCACGCATATCATTCTCAAGCGCCGATTGTGTGCCGCCCGTTTGGGCTGATCCAGGTAGGAAGCAAAACAGCAGAAAATAAATTGCGACGAGCCACCGTGAGCGTATGTCCATGTTTTCCCGTTTTCCAAGGTGATTTGTGACGTACAAGAGTACATCACGAGATGATTGCAGTCAGGACGAGCGCCTAACCAGCAGTTGTTTCATAATTCAGTTTTGTGAGCCCTCACAGCAGGTCGAGCCGATGCGATCGTTGAAAGGACAACCACAAACCTGGTTCGCAGAGACCGAGAATCCAAAGTAGCCCCGATATTTCGATGTTTTCTTTAACGGGAGACTATTTCCCGGGCTGCTGCCGGGCAACCGCTCGCAATTTCCCGTATTCTGTTAAGAGAGGGCGGTGGAACGAACGACTCATTATCGCCCGTAAGCCTTTCGGCCTAAGGATGAAGAACTGGACCACAGCCCTGCTCTTTCTGGCCGCGACTTTTTTTGTGGGGCCGGGCCGGCAAGCCAAAGGCCAGCTTCAATGGCCCGACGCTCCCAAGAAAACGCCCATGCGTGTGCGTCTGGTTGCCTTAGCCCTGGCCGACCGGCCGCGGTCTTCGTTCTTCCCCAGTCATGAGGTATTTGTTGCTGAGAAGGAGATTGGCCAGGAGGAATGGAGTCTCATCAAACTCGTGTTCACATTCCTGCCTTACCAGCCGCGGCTTTCTGAGTCCGGGTTCGATTACTCAGTAGTTCACGAGGTCTCCGTCTGGCGCCATCCGGATTGCGACCAGACTGTGGCAGACCTGACGGCACGAAGCCTCCCCAACCGTCACGAACCGTTGATCTATTCTCGCAACGTGCCCAGAGAGGACCTGGACCGCAGGCGGATTCCCCTACCTTGCTACGAGACGAACGCGAATGACTATATAAAGGCTACGGTTGAGCCGATCGGTCCACCGCCTAAAGAGCCCGAACCTGTCCTGAAGGAGAGACCTCGCGAGAAATGACTTCGGGCGTCTCGCATCCATTCCCGAAGATGCGGCTCCTCTCGCGGTGAGCGCCACTCTTGTACTCATGGCAGAAAGGTTGGAGGCCAGGCGAGCACAGAATGATGTCGGTATAGCCCCCAAAGCACGCGGATCATTGTTGCGAGTTACGGGTGTTTGATGAATGTCCCGTGCTGCAGATCGGTAATAGCCTGTTTCAACTCGGCTTGAGTGTTCATCACAATCGGTCCATACCAGGCAACCGGTTCTTCCAGCGGTTTGCCTGAAACGAGCAGGAAACGGATTCCTTCAGGTCCCGCCTGAACGAACAGCTCATCGCCGCGATCAAACAGCACCAGCGAGTGGTTCTGCGCGTCGTAAGCCGGCGTTGCGTCTGGTTGCCTGGCGTCTTCCGTGAGCACGGCGCGTGGTTCAGATGCGTCGCGGAATGTTCCTGAACCAGCGAAGACGTAAGCGAATGCGTTGCGAGTTACGTCCACTTTGATCCTTTTGCGGACCCCTGGCGGAACAGAGATGTCGACGTAGGCCGGATCCGCGGCCACGCCTTCCACCGGCCCACGTTTGCCCCAGAACTCGCCGCAGATGATGCGTGCCCGCGTGGCATCGTCTTCCGTGACTTCGGGGATCGCGCTGGACGGAATGTCCTGATAGCGCGGGCTGGTCATCTTCAGCGACGAGGGCAGGTTCGCCCACAGCTGGAAGCCATGCATGCGGCCTCGATCGTCACCGCGCGGCATTTCCTGATGGAGAATCCCACTCCCGGCAGTCATCCACTGCACGTCGCCGGCGGTCATTTTGCCCTTGTTGCCCAGGCTATCACCGTGTTCCACCGAACCCGCAAGAACATAGGTAATGGTTTCTATACCGCGGTGCGGGTGCCAGGGGAATCCGGCAAGGTAATCTTCGGGCCGCTCATTGCGGAAGTCGTCAAAGAGCAGGAATGGATCGAATTCCCGGGTCTTCCCGAATCCAAAAGCGCGTTGCAGCTTTACACCGGCACCCTCCAGGGTGGGCTGCGCTTGTAAAACGTCTTTGACCGGTCGAAGTGACATGGGATACCTCTTTGCGGATGTTTAGGATAGTAATTTGATGTCAAACTACCCTGCGAAGATTCAGCCATGAACTCACCCTGCAAGACGGGCTGCAGCCGTTGTCGACTACGGATCTTAATGGCGCTTAGGGACGGCCATTAAACGGTGCTGAGTTCGCGGAGCTTCTTTACTGCCTCGATAACGCAGGCACCGGCAAATTCAATTTCGGCCTCCGTGTTGAAACGGCCCACTCCGAAACGTATGGAACTGCCGGCATCTTCATCGCTAAGGCCGATCCCCTTCAGGACATGCGACGGTTCGACTTTGTCTGAGCTGCAGGCCGATCCGCTGGAAACAGCCACCTGCTTGATGGCGGTCATGAGGGTTTCGCCGTCCACCTGGTGAAAACATAGGTTGAGGTTCCCGGGCAAACGATGTTCCATGCTGCCGTTCACTGAGAGCTCATCGAGTTCGTCCTGCAGCCGCTTCAACAAGCGGTTGCGCAGTCCGGCAATCCGGCAGCTCTCTTCGGGCAGCTCGCGTAACGCAATCTCACAGGCTGCACCGAAGCCAACGATGCCGGGAACATTCAGAGTGCCGGAGCGCAGGCCATGTTCGTGGCCGCCTCCATGAATCAGGGGAGCCACTTTCACTCCGTTTCGAACGTAGAGGGCCCCGCAGCCCTTTGGTCCATAGCATTTGTGCGCCGTCAGCGATGCAAGGTCGATATTCAGCTTGTTCACATCGAATGGCATGCGGGCAAGCGCCTGCACGGCATCAGAATGGAAGAGCACGTCACGTTCGCGACAAAGCTCCCCGATTTCCTCCAACGGCTGGATTACCCCAATCTCATTGTTTGCTGCCATGATGCTCACCAGGATTGTGTCTGGGCTCATGGCAGTCCGCAGCTGCTCAAGATCAATCCGGCCATCGCTACCGACTGGCAGGCGCGTAATACGGAAGCCCAGTGTCTCAAGATGTCGACAACTGTCGAGCACAGCTTTGTGCTCAGTGGCTGCGGTGATAATGTGATTGCCTTTGTTCCTGTTCGCTTCCGCAACCCCCAAAATCGCGAGATTGTCGCTCTCCGTGGCGCCAGACGTAATGACGATTTCGGACAGTGACGCTCCGATCAACGTCGCTATGTTCTTCCGTGCCAGATTTACCGCGGCTTCCGCGTCCCACCCGAATTGGTGGCTGTGGCTGGCGGCATTACCAAACTTGTTGGACAGAAACGGCAACATCGCCTGGAGAACTCGTGGATCCACGGGCGTGGTGGCGTGATTATCCAGGTAAACAGGAAGCTGAACACCGGAAGCTGTAGCGGAACTGTTCATACAGCAATTCTAAGGCGCAGCGAGCGGAGTTTTGAAGGAAAGAGAATGTCAGGGCGCGTTGCGTTGATGCTCGACAGCCCCTTGCCCCTCTTAGCTGGATGGATTTTGTTCAGGGGTGACGGCAGGCAGGTCTGCCGGACGGTCTGACATCCGGAAGCGAGTACGGAAATGCTCGGAAAGCAGGGTGACTGCTTCCTTATTGCCCTCGGGATCCTGTTTCGCCAGGTAGCGAATGGCTTCTACCAGGACCTTCTGGCCTTCAATATAACGGGGATCGGTCTTGCGTTGCTTCGTCTTACGGCGATTTGGGTCGGGCAATACGGGGATGGTAAAAACTTTGGCCAAACAACACCTTCTATGCGCAGCTAAGTTGGATGCCCTGTACGCAGCAGCCGTTACGAACACAATAAACTAATTCCTCCCGGAAAAGTACCCCCGGCCAGGGCTATTGCTGGGTCACTACCCTGGTCTTGGAGGTCGTCTTAATCTCAAACGCTTTATCCGGTACTTTCCCGCTAAGGTTGATGTTGGTGTAATGGGTTAGACGGTAATTTCCACCAGGCTCAAAGAACTGCTGTTTCAGCGAGATGTTCCGTTCGGGGTCGATCCACAATTCCACTCGATTAATGGACGCCTTGAACTTCTGGTCTCTAGGAATGAGTTCCAGATGGGCCGTCGCTACATTGTCAATCGTTTCCCATCCCAGCAGGCGCAAGTCATACGCCTTTGCGAGATCCTCGCCCCTGGCGCCGAAACCGAGGCTCATGATCGATTCCACCTGGCCGCGATTGCTGCCGGCGCTGTATTCGGTAATCTGATCGATCTTCGGTTGATAGAGTCGCAGCTTGCCGTCCTTGAATACCACCTGCTTCGGGTCGGGTGCAGTTACCCTGACGGCCGCGTCGAGACCTGTTTTTGTGCGCCTGAAGTAGATCGTGCCTTTTTGTGTATAAGTCTCTTTCACCACGGCGTCATACTGATCCCAGGTGAAATCGGCCTGAGCGGCTTTGAAGTTGGCGGCTGAGGCGTTCATCGCCTTCAATACCGATTGCAGATCACCGCCCTGCTTCTGCGTATTTGACTGAGTTTGCGCCCCGGTCTCTGCAGCTCGCTTCGGCGCATTCTGAGCCTGCAAAATGCCGGAAAACAGCAACGCCAAGACCGCGCTTTTTAGGATGAGTCGTTCGCGTTTCATTCTGAGTGAGATTTCTCTTGCCTTCTGCCGGGACGGAGATCAGGGCTTTGACTGCGGATGTCCCCAGGCGCGATAAGAAACGATACGGCCGCTTTCATCGCGTACCGGCTCTATTTTTTCGATCACCACGGGGCCGGTCATGGGACGCAGGAACCGGACAAAGTTCTGCCGCACCATGGCGGTATCCTGAGCGTCCACCACGGAGGCATCCACCTGGTACATGGTCCCCTTCTCGCCGTCCGGAGTGATGATGATTCCTGTTGGATGCCCAGCGTGCTCTGCCGGTTGGTCTTTGAAATTCATGAACCGGGGAGCCAGAAAAATGAACAACAGGATGATCGTCACCATCACGTCATAATGGAAGCTGCCCCGTTCGTAGGTCCAGAACAGGTAGCCCTTGATGGTGCGCCATATGCGAGACATGCGTTAAGTGTATAGAAGGAAAGCAGGGACATTCAACCAACTGCGAGCATTGCCAAAATGCCAAACCATCCCAATCAGAACTTCTTCGCGGTGATCCTGTCCGTTCCCATGTACGGCCGCAAAGCTTCGGGCACAATCACGCTTCCGTCCGCCTGCTGGTAGTTTTCAAGAATTGCGAGCCACGTGCGCCCAACTGCCAGACCGCTGCCGTTCAGCGTGTGCACATACTCGCTGCGCTTGCTGCCTTCGGGGCGATAGCGAATGTTGGCGCGCCGGGCCTGATATGCCTCGAAGTTCGAGCAAGAGGAAATCTCGCGGTAGAGCTGCTGCCCCGGCAGCCAGACTTCTAGATCGTACGTCTTAGCGGAGGCTGCGCCCATATCGCCGGTAGAGAGCAGGACCACGCGGTAAGGCAGGCCGAGCCTCTGGAGCACCATTTCAGCATCGCGCGTCAGCTGTTCGTGCTGCGCGTAGGAATCTTCGGGACGAGTGAATTTCACCAGCTCAACCTTCTGAAACTGGTGCTGGCGGATGATGCCGCGGACGTCCTTACCGTAAGAGCCGGCCTCGCTCCGGAAGCACGGAGTGTAAGCTGTTACGGAAAGAGGTAAACGTGAGGTGTCAATCACTTCATCGCGATAGAGGTTAGTCAACGGCACTTCTGCCGTGGGGATGAGCCACAAATCGTGATCTTCGCACTTGAAGAGATCGCTGGCGAACTTGGGCAGCTGCCCGGTCCCATACATCGATGCCGAATTGACCATGTAGGGCGGCAGAACCTCTGTATATCCGTGCTGGCTGGTGTGCAGGTCCAGCATGAAGCTGGCCAGAGCGCGCTCCATGCGCGCACCGAGGTCCCAATAAACCGCGAAACGCGCGCCGCTCAGTTTTGTCGCCCGCTCCATGTCGAGAATACCCAGCTGTTCTCCAAGCTCCCAATGCGGTTTGGGAGCAAAAGTGAACTCGGGTGGGGTGCCCCACTTGCGGACTTCCTTGTTGTCATCCGCCGAGTGGCCGACCGGCACGGACTCATGAGGCATGTTGGGAATGCCAGCCAGAAGCGTACGCAGCTCCTGGTCGATTTCGCCGGCCTGTTTTTCCAGCGCCTCGCCTTTTTCGCGCAGCGCCTTGGTTTCTGCCATGTGGGCAGTGGCGTCCTGACCGGATTTCTTGAGACGTGCAATCTCTTCCGACTTGCGATTGCGCTCCGCCTTGAGCGTCTCCGATTCGGTGATCAGCTTGCGCCGCTTCTCGTCTGTCTCACGGAAGCGGGAGAGCACAGTCGGATCGCCGCCACGGCGCCGCATCATCTCTTCCACTTGCGCGAGGTTTTCTCTGACAAAGGCCAAGTCGAGCATAGAAACACCTAGATTAACATTGCGGGTGTAAGGGCGGAACTATGATGCGATCGCGGCTGTGCCGGAAGCCGTTCATTGGTTCGGGGCGCTGCGACCTGTGCCTTCAACGGGTAATCCGGCGTCGATCCAGTCCTGTTTACCCCCGGAATAGTCGCGCACGTTGGTATAACCCATGGCCGCCAGTTCACGGGCGGCGTTCTCTGAGGCGTGTCAGGTAGGTTTTGCGCAGTAAACAACAATATCGGCAGTTTTCTCGGGCAAGAGCGTAGGCGCCATCTGCTGGATCCGGTCGGGCGGCAGGTTTATGGCGCCGGGCAGGTGCGTATGGTTGTAATACTCGGGAGCAAGCGTCTCTACCAGAAAGAAATAGTCTTTTCGGTCGAGCTTCTGCTTAAGTTGGTCGCGGGTGATGGTCGCCAGCGTCACGGATGTGTTTTCAGCCATGCAGGTCTGTCCCCTCTCGCAACATTCGATGCACGCGGGCGGCGGGAGATACAAAGGAGGCCGGTGGGGTATGACTTTCGTTGTCCGCCTGAGCTTTTTTTGCTGAGAAGCAGCGGAAGTGCGGTTATGCTGGCGGCAAGGTGACATCAAGCCGGCGTTTCGCTTTTGCCCAATCCATTCTGCTCTGCGGTCTCGTCCTGGCCGGGTGCAAGACGCCGCCGCACACGAACGAGGCCGGACGGCCCGCGGCGGCCTCGATGCCTCCACCTCTGACCAGCCCGAGCCCGCACGCCACACCACCGGAATTACCAGCCCCGGCGCAAACCGAGAAGCTTAGTTCAGCGGTGGCGAAGATCTTTGCCGCGGCAAACGTAACCGGGTCCATGACTGAGCGCTGCCGCTGCACCCGCGATCATGTTCTGGAGATGTATTCCATGGCGGAAGGCTACACCATGGAACCCATGGACAAGGCATTGCAGGAAATCAAACATCACCATCCGGAATTCCAGATCGCGCGCGATTCCAAAGGCCGGGTGCGGATTGCGGACAGCACCGCGCGGGCAAGCTTGCTGCGCGTTCGAGTCAAGCAATTCAACGTGGTGGAAGACCATCCGCCGCAGGCTGCTCTGGCTGCGCTGTGGCGAGTTCCTGAAGTGGAGTCATATATGCGGGCGCACTCGATTCGACCGGCTCGCGGGGCGCAAAACGTGGCAGCAAAGAAAACTGCGCCCGTGGTCATTCAGATGAAGAATGCCACCGTGGCTGACATTCTGGACCGAATCGTCGAAGTCCATCACGCCGAAGCCGGCCATTTCTCTCTTTGGGTCTATCGCGAGTGTCATTACGGTGCGGAGACGATTGTCGATTTCAAGCTGCTCTAGCCAGAACAGAAATCTGTGCCGCTGCGAATTCCACAGGCTGAACCTTAATTTGTGCTTCCCCTCGCCGAACTTTCGCTTTATGCTTCCTGTGATGTGCGTTCGGATGACAGTTCTGGCGAGCGGAAGTCGTGGGAACTGCACCGTTCTCTCCAGCGAGAACGCGGCTATCCTGGTGGATGCCGGAATCTCCTGCCGTGAAACGCTCAAGCGCATGCGCGCGATGGGCGAAGACCCCGAGCAGCTGAAAGCCATTGTTATTTCCCATGAGCACAACGACCACGTGGCCGGACTGGAAGTGCTGGCGCGCAAGCTGAAAATCCCTGTCTACATGAGCGAAGCAACGTACCATCGCTGGCGGCGCGAGCACAAAGACGATGAGGGCCGCCCGCTGTCGCTCGAGCGTCGCGAACACTTCGCACCGGGCCGCAGCTTCCAGATCGCCGACATTACGGTGACGCCATTTACCATTCCCCATGATGCCGCCGATCCGTGCGGCTTTACGTTCAAGGCGTCCGGAGTGAAGATCGGGCTGGTGACCGATCTCGGCTACATGCCGCCGAATGTGAAGGAAAACCTGCGCGGCTGCGACGGGCTGATGATCGAGTCAAATCACGACCTGGAAATGCTGCGCAATGGACCATACCCCTGGATGGTCAAACAGCGGGTAATGTCGCGGGTGGGGCATCTATCGAATACCGCCCTGGCTGAGTTTTTTGAGACAGACTACGACGGTTCAGCAGCGTTCCTGGTGCTGGCGCATATCTCTGAAGAAAATAACCATCCTGAGCTCGCCCGGACCACTGCCCAAAGAGCCCTGGGCGGCAAGATGACGCTATTCAATTCCGCAAATATCACCCTCGCCCACCAGGACACACCATTGCAGCCACTTACCCTGGGGTGAGAACATAGGGAAGCGACGTTAACATTGATTGGCAGGATTTGAGGCTCGAATTGAGTAAGGGTTGCACCGATCGGGTAATCGGCGACATTCTCGCCGGGTGGCGCTATGACATCTCAGGGCTTGCGGCGGAGATGAAGGGCGACTACGAACAACACCTGGCCGAGTGTGAACACTGCCATAGTCGCCAGGTGCTTCACCGGACAATCGACATCGGATTGATGATCGTGGCGGCAGTCTCGGCGGTCATGTTTCTCGTTGCCTTCGGCGCAGTGCGGCATTATTCCCCGCGGCACGCGCTGGTGCTCGAATTGGTGGCCCTGGCGGGATTTCTCTTCTTCTCTGTGGTCTGGCTGATCGTTGCGGTGGCGACTCCTGCGCCTGTGGTCGTGGCCGATGTGGCGAGGATCCATGCACGCCGGATTCATGACCGCCTGCCCAGCAACATCCGGGAAAAGCTGCCTGAAGTGACCCAGGAATTCCTGAAGAAAAACAGCGGAACCTAAACTTCCAGCGCGCCGATCAGGTCAGTGACCCTCTTCACCCGGTGTTCCACACACCAGCGCTGCAAGCCGTCAATGATCTTTTCCGTGGCGCAGGGATCCCAGAAGTTGGCCGTGCCCACCTGGGTGGCTGCGGCTCCGGCGAGCATGAATTCCACCACGTCTTCGGCAGTACTGATGCCGCCCATCCCGATCACGGGGATGTCGACGGTGTGGGCGGCTTCATAGACCATGCGCAACGCGATGGGCTTGATCGCGGGTCCGCTGAGCCCTGCGGTGATGTTCGAGATGCGCGGCTTGCGGGTTTTTGCGTCGATCGCCATGCCGACGAATGTATTGACCACCGAAAGCGCGTCCGCGCCGGCGTTTTCCGCAGCTTTGGCCATTGCCGGGATGCTGGTCACGTTGGGCGTGAGCTTCACGATCAGCGGCCGCCGCGCAGCTGATTTGCAGTTGGCCACCAGCTCTTCCAGCATCGTGCGATTGGTGCCGAACACCATTCCGCCTTCATGCGTGTTGGGACAGGAGACGTTCAGTTCGTAGGCTGTGATTCCTTCAGCGTCATTCAGGATGTGGATGGTCTCCAGGTAGTCTTCGCGCGTGTAGCCGAAAACATTGGCGATCACGACTACGTTTTTCTTTTTGGCCAGCCGGGGCAGCTTTTCTTCAATAAAAGCGCGCGCACCGATGTTCTGCAGTCCGATGGAGTTCAGCATGCCGGCTGCGGTCTCAAACAACCGCGGTGGCGGGTTGCCGACAATGGGCTCGCGGGAGAGACCCTTGGTCACGAAGCCACCCAGCTTTTCCAGCGTGACGATGTCTTCAAACTCGATCCCATAGCCGAAAGTTCCGGCGGCGGCAAGCACCGGGTTCTTGAAGCTAATGCCGGCAAAACGAACGCTCAGGTCGGGCTTGCGCGAGGTGGAAGCCGATTCCTTCTGCGGAGGAGTTTCGGTGCTGGGGGTGGTAGCCATTGACTTAAGTGTAACCTCTGTGGGTACGCGGGATGAAGTCACAGGAGGCCTACGACGACGCTATTCGATCTCCACGGTCGCAAAGCCCATCCCCAGCAAGAGGGTTCTCAGCGTGTTGCGTGCGTTATCGCCGGCGGTCTTGAGGATCCCCGCCCGGCCAGCCTCATCCAGGAGCTCGCCCTCAGCCTGCTGACGGACCTGCGATTCCAGGGTGGGGTCCACGGGCACGAGGAGCCCGGTGCTGCGCGAGTAAACGCGCGTACGTGAGTTGTCCAGCCGGGTGAAGAGCACGCGAGGCGGCGGAATCTTTACCTGGATATTGCGATTCTCGATGCGAATATCGCCGGGGCGAAGTTGCGCGAAATCGATGCCTGCCACCACCTGTCCGTGGACGATCATCAGCATGCGGTCGCCGGCGAGAAAGTCAGGCAGAAACGGCGAGCCTTTTTCGCCGGTGACAATCTTGTCCATGTTGTAGACCACGGTCTCCATGCGCTGAAGTTTCTGGATACGCTCGACAACCGTACCCTGGCTTACGATGCGGGTGTTTCGACCGGTCATGGAGGACCAAAGCGCGGCCAGAGGCCCTGACTGGGAATGGCCGGCAATCAAAAGGACCAGAGTCACCGCGAGCCCTCCGGCGAGAAGGCCCAGGGCGAGACCCAGCGCATACGAGGAGGGTTTTCGGGAAGTCACTACCGAAGGTTCAGGCATGGCAGTTTATTTTAGGCAGATGTTGCGTGCTTCGAAATAGAACGAACGGGCACTCAGGGAGAGCATCGGAGGGCCATGCGCAGGCCAGCACTTCGCTGCGCCGGCAGTATGCCTCGCGACGAAAAGGTGTAGGATGGTGGGCCTGCGAGGTATGAGATATGACTCCCCAGGACAATGCTCAGATCGCAAAGCAAGCCTATGACAACTTCAAACGAGGGGACATTCCCTCTCTCCTGAACCAGCTTACAGACGATGTGCAATGGGAATTGCCGGATGTGCAAGGCGTACCGCATGCCGGCAAGCGGCAGGGGCGTGCCGCCGTGGCGGACTTCTTCTCCCAACTGGCCGCAATGCAGGAGGTGCTCAGCTTTGAACCGCGCGAGTTCGTTTCGCAAGGCGACAAAGTTGTGGTGCTGGGAACCTATACCTACCGGGTAAAACAGACCAACAAGCAGTTCACCAGTGACTGGGCCCACGTATTTACCATCGTGAATGGGAAGATCACCGGGTTCCAGGAATACACTGACACGGCCGCCGTGGCCGGCGCATTCCAGGGAAGAGCCGCATCAGCGGCATGAATGGATGGCGGCGGACCCTGCTGAGGGCCGCCGCCGTTTTGCTGTTTTGTTCCAGGATTGAGCTTCTTCGCGAAACTCGTCCTCACCAATCCCGGGTTCGTTTCCAGCGCTGTTCGAGCTGCCGGTAGTACGCCGCGGCATTGTCCCGGAAAGTCGCCTCATAGTTCGGGTACTGGCGAAAGCTGCGGTATCGATCCAGCTGGAGCGATTTTTGAATTTCGGGCAGCTGCATTCGTTTGGCGTGCATGGCTTTTACCTGAGAAGCGAGGTCGCGCAGGTAGTTGCGGAATTTTTCCAGATCGCGGCGGCTTGCCAGTTCGAAATGCCCGGGTACTACACGATCGACCGGCAGGGCGAGCATGTGATTCAGCGCAGCGATCCAGTTTTCGAGATCGCCTTCATCCATTGCCGGGCAGGAGTTGTTAAGGAACAGATCTCCGGTAGCCAGAGCGCGCTGGTCGGGGAAGTAAACCACGACATCGCCGAGGGTGTGAGCGGGGCCGGGATGGTAGAGGCGGATTTCATGTCCGCCGAGGTAAATTGAGACTGCTTTGGGAAATGTGATCCAGCGCTCGTGAGCTACGGCGCGGTTGTTTATGCTCGCAAGCTTTGCCAGGGTGAAATCGGTTGAAAACACCACAGCACCGGAAGCCACCGCAACATCGCCGCCCGTGTGATCCGGATGATAGTGGGTGTTGATCACGTAACGGATGGGGGCCTGAGATATCTTGCGAATGGCGGCGAGCAGCTTTCCGGCTTCTTTGTCGTTGGCCCCGGTATCCACCACAAGAATGCCTTCGGTTGTAACAAGAAAGGTTGAGTTGGCGCTGGAGTCAACGTCCGAGATGTAGGCATAGAGATCCGGGCCGATCTGCCGGACGTCCGCGGAGCAGAGGGCAGGAAAGAACATGGCAGCGAGACACAGAAGCGCAGCCATTCTGTAAGGAAAACGTTTCACCGTACCGCCACGATAAACATGCGTTTGTAAGGAAACAGTGTCTTGCCCTGGTCGTCGGCAGGGAAGAGCTTTTCATATTCTGCCAGACAGAGCTGCTCGAAGTGGCTGCGTTCGTGATCGGCAAGGCGTGCGAGGTAGGGCCGCATGGCAGTGGAGCGCATCCAATCGAGCACCGCAGCGGGACCATCCATAATCTGGAGATATTCGGTCTCCCAGATATTCAGCGTTTTGGCCGTCTTACTCAGTACGTTGTAGTAGAAGGCAACCGGCTCAATGAAGATATTCTCGGCCGCATCGCGCAGCGCTCCACGCCAGCGCGGATCACTCGCTGCTTTCTTCATCACCGAATGAGAAGAGGACTGAAAGTTGTTGGGCATCTGCACGGCCAGAACGCCTTCGGGAGAAACCGCGCGGAGCAGGCGCGGAAAGATGCTGGCGTGGTCCGGAACCCAGTGCAGCGCGGCGTTGCTGAAAATAAGGTCGTACTCGGCGGCCGGCCGCCAGTCCTGGATCGTGCTCTCAATCCAGCGCCAGTCGGGGTGAGCTTCACGGGCCTGCTCAAGCATCTTCGGCGAGCTGTCCAGACCAGCGATTCGCGCCGCAGGCCAGCGATGATGCAGTTGCTCGGTGCTGTTGCCGGTACCGCAACCGAGATCAATGATCGTTTCAGGCGATTTGAGATTGATCTGGGCGATCAGGTCTGCGGCTGGGCGTCCGCGCTGGCCGGCGAATTTCAGGTAGAGCTCTGGATTCCAGTCGGGCATTGAATGATTTTTACCACAGAGGACACAGAGGAACACGGAGGAGTACAGCAAATTCAGCCGCGAATAACGCGAATAAGAACGAATATCTAATTTGGGACTCTCCCAAAACTAATTCGCGTTTTTTCGCGTTCATTTGCGGCCCACGCTTTTTCAGTCCGCTGCATGGATCATGTTAACAAGCGTGCGCTGGGCAAAGGGCATATAGATGAGCGCGGCGGTGGCCGCGAGGGCGAGGCCAAGGCCGATACGGTCGGCGATGAGGAAGGGCGAGACAGCCCAGATCATGTCGAGCACAAACAGTGCAGGGAAGATGACCCGAAATTTTTGCGCGAGCAGGTGATAGTCGAGCGCGGTTGCAGTGATGAGGTAAAGACGGACGGCAACGCCTACCAGCGAGGTGACGAGATAGATGATGAAGGCAGCGAGGCCGGCGCTGGGCCAGGCCATCATCGCTGAGTCATGCAGGTTGTCGAGACGAAACAGGGCCGAGAAATAGAAGATCAGATACATCACTTGCGCCAGGATGAACAGGGTTCGCGAGACTTTGCGGCTGGCGCGGGGAAGTTCGTGCTCCGCGGTTCCCGGCGATGAAATGCTTCCCGGCGGCATCGTTAAGGTCTGATCAGGAGAAGAAATTGCTGTCCTCACCGTCAGTGGTGGTGTAAGGCCAGCAGGCGCTTCATTCATGCCCGGATTTTCCGGGCTCCCGGCCCCAGCAGGAGAAACTGAGGGCGGCGAGGGCGGCGCGACAGCTTCCACGCTCCCGACAAAACGGTAGCCGCGCTTGGCAACGGTCTCTATGTATTTCGGTTTGGTGGCGGAATCGCAGAGTACGTCGCGCAGCTTGGCTACTGCGGTGTTCAACCCGTGATCGAAATCCACAAAGGTGTCATCAGGCCAGAGACGCTGGCGAAGCTCTTCGCGGGTAACCACGTCCTGTGGCCGCTCAAGCAAGGCGATGAGCAGCTGAAAAGGCTGGAGCTGCAGTTTCAGGCGGATACCGCGGCGGCGCAGCTCAGCGGCGCGCAGGTCAGCTTCAAAATCGTCGAATCGGTAACGGGTAACCGGGGACGGCATCAAGGTCTTCGCGAA
Source organism: Candidatus Angelobacter sp. (assembly GCA_036258095.1). GTDB lineage: Bacteria > Acidobacteriota > Terriglobia > Terriglobales > Acidobacteriaceae > Angelobacter. The sequence goes on from DATAEJ010000086.1 coordinate 22,412, forward strand.
CCGCTATCTTAACTGAAAGGACTGAAAGGCACGGTTGTGATTCGGTCGGGCTCATTACAATGGCGGCAATGGATCACGATACTTCACGTCGACAGCAGATACTCGGCCTTGCCGTGATTGTAGTGATCATTCTTTTGTTGCTGGTGCTGCGGCGCTGGTGGAGCCTGCGATGACCGAGCCGCTGCTGCTGGTGCTGGTTGGTCCTACGGCGAGCGGGAAAACTGCCCTTTCTCTGAAGCTGGCGGAGAGTTTTTCCGGCGAGATC
>DATAEJ010000087.1:0-6617 GCA_036258095.1 Candidatus Angelobacter sp.
CCTCAGGCAGCTGCTCACCGAAAGCCTTGTGCTGTCGATCACCGGTGGCGCACTGGGGATCGTGCTGGCATCCCTTGCAATCCGCGCCTTCCTGGCGTTCGGCCCCGGCGAACTGCCTCGCCTTGAGGAAGTGGGAATCAATGGCACGGTTCTGCTGTTCACTGTGATCGTGTGTGTGGGAAGCGGAATAATGTTCGGTTTGGCGCCCGCGTTTGAAACTTCGCGCACCTCCGCAGACGAGGGCTTGAAGGACGCGAATCGCACTTCATCCAGCGCTTCGGCGCACCGGATCCATAACGCCCTGGTAATCGCTGAGGTTGCGATTGCTCTGCTTTTGATGATCGGCTCAGGGCTGCTGGTGAGAAGCTTTGTACGCCTGCAGGCGGTTGATCCCGGAATTCGTCAGGACCATCTGATCACCGCGCGTATCACGCTGAGCAGAAGCTATGAGACTCCTGATCAGATTCGAAACTTCTGGAAGCAGTTCCTGCAAAGAGTCGAAGGCATACCCGGCGTCCATTCCGCTGGAATCAGCATGAGCATCCCACCCAACCTGATCATGATTACCAACCCCTTCACGGTGGAAGGCCAGGGGTACGATCGCAATCGCCCTCTACAGCTGGCTGAAGAGATGACGGTAAGTTCCGGCTATTTCCGTGCGGCAGGCATACCGTTGCTCAAGGGCCGTCTGTTCACACCGGAAGACAAAGTGGAAGGGAAGAACGCTCAACAGCTGCTGATCATCAATGACACCATGGCGAAGAAATTCTTTCCCAACCAGGACCCGATCGGGCGAAGGCTCCAGACTGGTGATCCTGATCCTAAGAGTCCGTGGGAAACTATCATTGGCGTGGTTGGCGATGTGAAGTATTCCGGCCTTGATGCACCGCCTGCACCAACCCTCTATGTTCCATTCAACGACGAAGGCTGGGCGACCTGGTCCTACTCGATGTACTTGCTGGTCCAAACCGAAACCGATCCTGCAAGCATCGTGCCCGCATTGCGCAGGGAACTCGCCAGCATGGATACCAATCTTCCGCTCGCCCGCGTAAGGACTATGGACCGCGTTGTTGAGGAATCAGTGGTGCAGGAGCGTTTCCGCACCTGGCTCGTCGGCAGCTTCGCTGCGATCGCGCTGTTGCTAGCGACCATCGGAATCTATGGCGTGATCTCGTATTCTGTCAGCCAGCGCACACGCGAGATTGGCGTCCGCATGGCCCTGGGCGCCCTCAAAGGTGATGTGCTGAAGCTGGTGCTCAGCCAGGGGCTGCGCCTGGTTGGCGTTGGATTGATCATCGGTATTGTCGGCTCGTTGCTTGCAACCCGGCTGATGGGCACTCTGCTCTTCGGCGTAACGCCAACTGACCTCGTCAGCTATGTTGCCATGTCGCTGGTGTTGTGCCTGATAGCCCTGCTGGCCTGCTTCATTCCCGCGCAGCGTGCCATGAAGGTGGACCCAACGGTGGCGCTCAGGTACGAATGACCGTTTCCTGATCTCCCGACCTGTTGGTCAGGGTCAGAGCTCACAATCTTCTCGCTCGCGTAATTCACCCACAGTGATCGACGCCGCATGTTGCTTGAATGCGGCGCAACCAAGCTCATACTTGGCCGCGCACTCCGCCCGTATGTCGTGGGCCATATGTAACCCTCTAAGCTGGGAAGGTTTGTCCCGCCAAGAGTCTTGGAATGAGGTTAAGGATCGTCCACGGACAACCGCGAAGCATTCTGACGCCGCACCCGCCGGACTTTTCGCTGGTGGTCGGCGGCCCGTTATACCAGCTCTATGTGAAGGCGGGGCTGGCAAGTGAAGCTCTGCAACTGGTGGTCAGGCGGATGTTCATCATGTCCATGATCTGCTGGGCTCCGCTGCTTGTTATCTCCGCTTACGAGCACCTGTTGAATGGCCGGGTTGCAATGCCGTTCCTGCGCGATCCGGAAGTACACCTGAAATTCCTTGTCGCGCTCCCGATCTTGATTGCCGCCGAAGTGTTTGTGCACCGGCGGATGCGATTGATCCTGGTGCAGTTCCTGGATCGGGGAATCATCGAGCAAAAAGACTATCCGCGATTTCAGGAACTTATCAGGTCGGCGATGCGCCTTCGCGATTCCGCCATCGCCGAGCTTGTGCTGATCGCGGTTGTGGTGGCCTTCAGCATTATCATGTGGCGGCACAGCTCCATGCTGACGATTTCAGGCGTCACAATCTCCAGTTGGTACGCCGCGAACGACGGGGAAGCGTGGCACCTGACCCGGGCAGGAAGCTACTATGCCCTGGTAAGTCTTTCTATCTTCCGCTTCATTCTGCTTCGCTGGTACTTCCGGCTGTTCGTCTGGTATCGGTTTCTTTGGCAGGTACGCGGCATGCCGCTGCACCTGAACCTTTATCATCCCGATCAGGCCGCAGGGCTGGCCTTCCTTTCCGTGAGCCTCGTGGCCTTCTCACCTGTATTTGTTGCGCAGACCACTGTTCTCTCCGGGATCATCTTTTCCCGCATCCTCTACCAGCGAGAGAGGTTGATGGAATTTCTGCCGGAGATGACCGGAGCAGTTCTCTTGTTTCTGATTCTGGCAGCGCTTCCCACATTCTTTTTCGTGGTCCTTCTGGAACGTACCAGCCGCCTGGCCAGGCGAGAGTTTGGCGCGTTCGCCAGCCAGTATGTTGATGAATTCCGCTACAAGTGGATACGTGGTGGTGTCCAGCCTGGGATGGATCCGCTGGGCACGCCGGACCTACAGTCGCTCGCCGACCTGGCGAACTCCTACCGCGTGGTGCGCCAGATGCGCATTTTCCCAGTCGCGCGGGAAAACCTGGTACAGCTGGTCTTTTTCATGGTCCTGCCGCTCCTGCCGCTTACCCTTACCGTGTTTCCGGTCACAGAAATCATCACCCGGCTGATCAAGATGATGTTCTGATGGGGTAGTTTTCCGGCAACTCTGAACGCAAGTTGACCAGATTGCCTCGTTCTATGGTGAAATAGCTGATCCGGAGGAGATATGCCTCGACTGATGTCTGTTCTGGTGCTCACCCTTGTGTTCAACCTTTCGCCCAACCGTACCATTGCTCAGGATGGGAAACAACAAACTGAGTCAAAGCAACTCAGCCAAATTAGATTTCATGAAGTGAAGTTCGTGAGTGACGAACCGCTTCCGCCGGTTGCGGATAAGATCCGGGCCGCTCTTCAAGCGCTGCAACCTGAGTTGAACAGGGGTGGCATTGACGAGTTTCTCGAGCGAGCCCGCTACGCCTGGCAGCAGGAGGGCTATTTCAAGGTCGAGGTATCAAGACCTGAGTTCAAGCCCGCCGGCGGCGATTCGGATGTAATCGACGCTACTGTTCACGTGACGTCCGGCCTGCAATATAAGACCGGAGAAATTACCTTCCGCAACAACACGCGTTTCACTGCAAGCCAGCTCAGGAGCATGATGCCGATTAACCGTGGCGAGATATTCGATACGCACAAAATTGGCAATGGAATTGAGGCGATGCGGCAGGCCTATGCAGAGCAAGGCTTCATCAATTTCGTGGCCATACCAATGACTTCTATAGACGACATGAACAGCAGCGTGTCACTCAATCTCGATCTCGACGAAGGATCGCAATTCCATGTTCGTAAATTCGAGATCGTGGGACTTGATGCTGTTAAGGCTCAAGCTCTGCTAGAAACGTCCGGCTTGGCTCCGGGCAGCGTGTTCAATTCAAAACTTCTGTCGGAAGTTTGCCCGAAAAATGAAAGCGAGCTCCCAGCTGGTGCTACTGCCAGAGATTGCGATCGCGTGGTGGACGACCGTGCCGCGGTAGTGGATCTGAAGATTGAGTTCGCAAACGGCGGCCCAGGCAAGAATCATTAGCCGCCGGTCTTCATCAACTCCGCTCGCGATTTCAGCGCCTGCAGAATCTCGCCGCGGCCCAGCATGCCTTGCAGCATGCCATCAGAGACCACGGGGATCTGGTTCAGGTCTTGTCTGGCCATCACTTCCAGAACGTCACTGATCGGAGTATCGGGCTTGACCACCGAGAGCTGGTTCAGCGGACGCATGATTCCCTGAACGGGCGTTTGCGGCCACTCGTCGCGATTGAGAGCGCGGACTTCGTTCGGAGTGATCAGGCCGGCAAGGCGGTCCTGCACGGTCACGAGAAAGCAACGCCGTCCAGTGCGCAACAGAAAATGGTCAACAAAATCCTGCACGCTGGTGGGGCCGGGAACGATCTGGCAGTCGCGCGACATCAGGTCCTGGGCGCGCAGGCCTTCCAGAGCATGCTTCACTTTGACTCCCATGTAGTTTGCTCCGGCCGCCTGAAGCAGGAACCATCCGATGAAGGCGATCCACAAGCCGCCGAACCCCGCGCCATGGAAGGATTGGTAAATGCCGACCAGAATGAACAGCAGCGCCACTATCTGGCCGATGCGAGCGGCAATGCGGGTGGAGCGCTCCATGTTGCCGGTGATTCCCCAGATCAGCCCGCGCAACACGCGGCCTCCATCCAGCGGAAAGCCGGGCAGCATGTTGAAAAGGGCCAGCAGGATGTTCGTCCCGCCGAGCCAGAAGAGAATTGCCGTGCCGACCGAAGCCTCTGGGTTGGAGCTAACCAGCTTCGCCAAGCCGATCATCGCACCGCCGATGACCAGGCTGGTAATGGGCCCGACAATCGCGACCAGAAATTCTGTCTTGGCGTCCGGCGCTTCTTTTTCAATGATTGACACGCCGCCAAGCGCGAACAACGTGATCTCGCGTACCGGAAGGCCGCGCCTGCGCGCCACAAGGGAGTGTGAGAGTTCGTGTGCGAGCAGACTGACGAAGAAAAGCACGGCCGTCACCGCGGCAGCCGACCAGATCTCAGCGTCGGACCAGCCCTTGTTGGTCACGCGAAAATGGTCTGCCAGGGAGAAGGCAATCAGGATGGCAATGATGAACCAGCTGTAATGGATCCCGACTTCGATCCCAAAGATGCGGCCGATCTTGATATTCGAGCGCATGGACGCCTGCTTTCAGCCCTCTGTAGTTGATTATAGAAATCGATGCGACGAATAAGAAAGTTTTTGCACCTGCTAACCGTTTTCCAGCTGGAACTCCGCTATAATGCTGCCCGCTCTGCATGTTCGGCTTCGCTCCAAAACTTCCAATTACCGAAGAAGACCGCCTGTGGGTGGAAGATGCCTTTCATCGACTCTGCAAATGTCTGGGTCGGGAGCGGATGCTTCATTGCCGCGTCATCTTGCCGCAAGCTGAGGACTTCCCCGATCCTTATGACAAATCCGAAGAATCGCTGGAGCTGATGTTCCAGAGAATCTGCGAGTACATGCAGGTGGATCATGAGAGTGTTGAGCTGGAAGTCTTCGCGGATGAGACTTCCGAATTGAGCCGCCTTCTTCCTTATTGGAAGGGAGATCAAGGTGGTTGTGCTGGTGTGTACTTTCATCCCGAGGATGAAACCAAGAAGATGGTGGTCGCGATCCGCCAATCAAAGCTGGAGGATCCCATGGTCGCCGTAGCGACCCTTGCTCACGAACTCGGCCACGTCATCCTGCTGGGCGGGGGCTTGATTGATCATGATGCCGAAGACATGGAGCCTCTCACAGATCTGGCTACTGTGTTCCTCGGCCTGGGTGTTTTCAACGCCAACTGCGCAGCGCGCTTCCAGCAATGGCAGGACGAACGCAAGCAGGGCTGGTCAATGCAGCGGCTAGGCTATCTTCCGGAAGAGGTGTATGGTTACGCACTTGCGCGGTTCGCTCACGAGCGTGGCGAGCGAAAACCGGAATGGGCCAGACACCTGTCCACCAACGTTCGCGCATACTTCAAAGGCGCTGTTGATTGGATTGAGAAGCGCGAAAGGCAGCGCTCAGGGCCGATTGGGTGAAAAACCTGCACTGAGCGAGCCATTTGCACCTCTGTGCCCGGCTGTGACACACTCCAAAGCGGATGACCTCCACTCCGGCTCCGCCACGAACTCAGCAACAAAGCATTGGCCGCTCGGCTTTTCTGGTGGCGGCGGGAATTTTCCTGAGCCGCATCTTCGGGCTGGTCCGTGAGAGCGTCTTTGCCCACTATTTCGGACTCTCATTTGCCGCCGACGCCTTTCGCGCCGCGCTGCGCATTCCCAACATCCTGCAAAACCTTTTTGGCGAAGGTGCGCTTTCCGCGTCTTTTATACCGGTCTATGCACGACTGGTGGCGCACCGCGATGATGACGAAGCAGGCCGCGTGGCCGGCGCAGTGTTTTCGCTGCTGGCATTCACCATGGCCGTGCTGGTTCTGTTGGGTGTGCTGGCGACGCCGTGGCTTATTGACCTGATTGCTCCCGGATTCGAGGGAGCCACACGCGAACTCACCATCCGCCTGGTGCGGATCTTCTTCCCCGGCATTGGGCTCATGGTGCTGAGCGCCTGGTGCCTGGGCATCCTCAACAGCCACGGCAAGTTCTTTCTTGCCTACGTATCTCCTGTCATCTGGAACGTGGCCCAGATCACGGCGCTGCTGGTGTTCGGACGCAGCAGCGATCTTCCTTCGCTGGCGGTGTATACCGCGTGGGCTTCCGTCATCGGCAGCGGACTGCAATTCCTCGCTCAGCTTCCGGTGGTCCTGTCGCTGGTGCCTGGCCTGCGGCTCTGGTTCCG
>DATAEJ010000088.1:0-7253 GCA_036258095.1 Candidatus Angelobacter sp.
TGACCTATAACGATCGTCGGTAATTTGACGCACTCCGCCGCTCAATCTCGGCCGCTGTCTCTTCCTATCCCTTTGATCCCCGACAGAGACTAAGTGCAATTCTTGTAGCCATGTTCGTGATTGCAGGTGTCGTGATCGTGAAGGTCTACGCTGAAATGCACCGCGATGCGACTCTAAGCCACGTGACAAGTACTCGCCCGGGAGAGCTGGGATCAGAGTTCTGGCTCAAACTCATCGGATTCGGCTTTGCTCCGATGCTCGGCCTTCTGGCGCGGATATTCCCTGGGATCATGGATTTTATTTTTTCGTGGGTACAGCCTGGGTCTCCGGATTGAAATAGGTGCCCGGGCCACTGTGACTGCCGCGTCGCCTCGCGAACCCCCTGTGCGTCGTGCAATGTTCGCTTACGGAGGAGTCCTGCCAAACGGAGTATTTGGTATTGATATTCGTGAAAAGCCGCAGACCCACCTGCATGGGCCTGAACTCCCAGAACGGGTATCGTGAAGGAGACGTCCTCGCGATCCTTCGACTGTCACCCCAGCCGGCCAGCACCGCGCCGTCCCGATTCCTCGCTTAGTCGCGTTCGCTCCCGCGCTCGTCCCTCTGGACGACAAATTTCAAACGGCTGTTCTCGCAGACCTGAAGGTTTGCTCCACCCTAGCGCCAGCAGCACAATGTTGCCCAGTTAACGGCGTTTAAGCGCAGACGGGTATTTTGGTACTTGGTATCTGGTGAAGAGCGGCGGATTCGTCTGCATGGGCCGGAACTCCCTGAAGCAGCATAGCGGAGGAGGCATCCTCGGGATCTTTCGACTCGTCCGTTAGTCGCTTTGCTCCCGCCGGACTCGCTCAAGATGACAGAAACTAAAGGGCTGCTTTCCGCAGACCTGAAGGTGTTCAGTTCCATGACATCCTTTACAAAGTGTTCCGGGACATCCTTTACACTCAGCCGCCGAACGCAGTGAGGGCGGGAGGAGAAAGCGCCCTGGGCGAAGAGGGCAAGGATGGCATGGGGGATGAAAGAGGTAGCGGAGCAAAGAGTGCGGTTTGTGGTAGCGGCGAGTCGTGGGGAGAAGAGCCTGACGGGTTTGTGCCGGGAGTTTGAGATATCGCGGCCGACCGGGTACCTGTGGCTGAAGCGCTATGAGGAGCAAGGGATCGCTGGCCTGCAGGATCATAATCGGCGTCCGCAGCATAGTCCGCGGCGCACCAGCGAAGTGATGGAAGGACGGGTTGTGGAGTTGCGGAAACAGTGGCCGGACTGGGGAGCGCGCAAGCTGAGCCGGGTGCTGGGGAAAGAAGGGATGCAGTTGCCGGCAAGCACGGTGCATCGGATCGTGCAGCGGCACAATCTGGTGCGGGAACAGGACCGGCAGAGCCAGGCGGTGAAGCGGTTCGAGCGCGAGGAGCCCAACCAGCTCTGGCAGATGGACTTCAAAGGTCCGAAGGGATGGGACGAGCCGGTGGGGCCGTTGGCTGTGTTGGATGATCATTCCCGCTATGTAACGGTGCTGGAGCGGACTGGATCCACACAGGCAGAAGCAGTGCAAACGGCGCTGGAAAAGGCCTTCCATGAATCAGGAGTTCCGCAAGCCATGCTGATGGACCATGGAACGCCATGGTGCAACGGACAGGGTTACCGAGGATGGACACGCCTGACCGTGTGGTTGATGAACCAAGACATCGAGTTGCACTGGAGTGGGCTGCGTCATCCGCAAACGCAAGGCAAGGTAGAACGGTTCAACGGATCGATGACCGCGGCTTTGTTGCGGCGGGGCCGACCTGCTCAGCAAGAACGGCAGAGTTGGTTGGATCAGTTTCGCTATGAGTACAACCATGTACGTCCGCACGAAGCTCTGGGAATGAGAACACCTGCAGAACTGTGGCGCAGCAGTGAGCGCAAGTTCCAGAGCTGGCCAGTGGCGTGGGTCTATCCAGCCGGAACAGAAGTCACAGAGGTGGACCGCAGCGGTTCGATCCGTTTGCAAGGGCGACGCTGGTATCTGACCCAAACTTTAGTCGACCAACAGGTAGGTGTAACAGAGGTCGGCCCAAGATGGCTGGTGCACTATCGGCGCACGCTCATCGCTGAACTGGACCCGCGTCAGTCCGGATCTGTGTTGGTGGATCCGTCCTGACGCGGGCCCAGTTCCGAGCAACAAAAAAGTGTAAAGGATGTGTCGGAACGTTTTGTAAAGGATGTCGCGGAACTTTACACCTAAAGGTCTGCTCCACCCTGGTTATCGCCGACATCGCGCGTGATCGCCGACATCGCGCGTGATCGGGACTTTGTGCCGCACCTACGGCGCTCGAAATCGATAAAGACGCCTACCCCGGGTTCCGCTGCGCTCCACCCGGGGCTAACCTGATGTCGCGCCTCGGGCGCTCGGAGTGAAGCGGCCCCGAAAATATTCGCTGGTGAAAACTTACCAACTACATTTTTACTACTCGCGGCAACACGGGATCGGGAAGTGGAGTGTTACTTGCGGTCGAGCCAGAATCGAGCGTGTTCCCAGGTCTCATCACGGACGCAGTTGAATGCGAATGGACGTGTAGAGTGGGCGTCAGAGAGTGATTTGAGTGCTGCCGACGCTGCTTGCTGGTCACTTAGGTAGAACAGCAGCTCACGCTGTCCATTCCACGTCACTCGTCCCAGGTATGTGTGCGTGCCAGCAGAAGTCAACTGTCCTTCCACGACATCTTCCCATTCGTTCAAGGCCGCAGCTTCAGACGTCGATGGTAACCCGTCAGAGGTGGCAGAAAGCCTAACCAGCCTCACATAACTTCGCCGTAGGCGTTGTATGCAAGAAGTCGCGCCATCCCTGCACCGCCTTCTCGCGCTCCGCATCGGTTGCCCCGTTATAAATGAACCCGAAGTCCTTACCTGTAAGCTGGTTCAAGATGGCCGCAAGAGCATCCACGATCCTTTCTGGACCGTAATGTCGGAGCCCCTCAAATGCGTCGGATGATTTGTTTCTTAGTGAGATACGTGGATCAGGGAGTTTTCGCCTATCATCCATTCGCTCGATGATCGCTGGCACTGCTGGACATCCTAACGATTCGAGATCGGCAAATGCTTGGTGTTCGGTCTTTTGGCCAGCAATCTTCTCGATGAGCACTGCGACACGCTTGTCGATTTTGGGAGAACTGTGCTGACCGTAGCTGCGTATGCATATCAGTCCAAACATCAGAAGAAGACTATAAAGTGCTGTTTTCATGGGGCCCATTTTATCGTCACGGGATAACTGTCGAAAACAGACGTTTACACTCGTAATCTTTTACGAGTGAAACGGCGATGTTCTGCCAGCGTCCTCTTCAGCGCCGCTGAATCTCGTTGTCCTTCGATTGAGAGGGATATCAAAGGCAAGATTCCTCAACCGGGCTCAGCGTTCGCGGAATCGTTATGTGGAACAGCCCAGTTCAAGCATCGGTTTCAGTCTGAACTTCTATCCTTCCCTCGCGAATAGCTCGGGTGAAGGCGGCGTGGTCCTTCTCGGCCTGGTCAGCATATGCCTTGCCGAAAGAAGCGACTGCCTTGTCGAACACGTCGTTCTTTCCCATGTAGCCGGCCATCATCGCGGGATCGCCCGAACGGGCGTGAGCGCGCGCCAGCGTCCACCCGCACAGCACGGCGTAATCAAGCAGCGTAGCAGGGTTGAAGAGCTCGACCAACGGCTTGATCTTCATATCGCGTAGTTGGCGAATGTAAAAATGACGCCCATGTTCGCCGTGCGTCCATCCCAGGAAGATGTCGCTTGCAGCCTGCATCAAAAGCTGGCCTGTGACCACCCGCTGTCCGTGGTTGGAAAATTTGCTTTTGCCGGCATGGGTTTCCAACACCGACGGGCCCGCTTCCTTGATTTGCAAGAACAACGGGTCGTCGTCCGCGGCCATCATCAATACGATCCCGCACAATGTGCCCACGCTTCCCACGCCGACTACCTTCAGAGCAAGATCCATGATCCGGTAGCGGTCCAGAAGAACCCTTCGCTCCGGCGGCAGACTCTCACGGTAGCGGGCCAAGCCGAGTTCAAGATTCGCACGACTGTTGTCGATGTGAGGGTGGTGATAGATCAGCGGTGGGGCGTCCTTGATCACGTACTTGCCACCCCGGGCTTCTGCGAGCTTGGGAAACTCGTGTTCCGCTGTGTTGCGTGCCTGCGCTTTTTTTAGTCGCTTTTGCAACCGACCACGCGTGGCTTTGTCGTGAACAGCCACGAGGACATCACTTAGTTGAAGCCGCGCATACCAGATCTGGAGCACGGTCATACCCGAGTATTCGATCATGTGCTCGCGATAGGACCGCACGCACGCCAAAGCGGCCTCACGTTGGTCGGCCGCAGAGAAGCCATTCGATCTGGCCGCAAACACAAAGCTCGCGGCCAGCCGCTTCAGGTCCCATTCCCATGGGCCCGGGAGTGTTTCATCAAGGTCGTTGATGTCAAGAAGAAGACGGCGCTCGGGCGTGGCAAAACCGCCGAAATTGAGCAGGTGAGCATCGCCGCAAAGCTGCGCGCGTAGCCCACTTACCGGAGTGCGGACCAGGTCAGCCGCCATGATGTTGGCGGTACCACGATAGAAGGTAAACGGAGAAACCATCATGCGGCCGTAGCGGATTGGAACCAGCTCGGGAATGCGCCCCTTGCTGGATTCGATGACCATCTCAACCGGATCGCGGCGTCTGGGCGACGGCGTCCATTGGCTGTGCTGCTCGCGTGGCAACTGCTGGCGAAGCCTCTTGCCGGCGTCGTAGCGATCATCACGGCTGCTCAGAGCGCGAGTTGGCGCGCGTTCCGCTCTGCCCGGGCGGCGTCTTGACGGAAACGGTGTGACAGCGGCTGCCATAGACCAGAGTCCCTTTGGTAGCTAGACGCACTGATTTTCCGACGTGTTGCCGCAGGTCCACAGCGGGCTTGAGCAACAAGAAAATCAAGAATTCGTTAACCCCCAGCCGTCAAGCGATCTGTGGGAAGGCTCATGTTACGGAACGCCGCCTTTGTGAAATCGGTTTGATGAGACTGTCCTTGAAAACCTGCTTACAACACCTCATTCCTCAATTTCGTAGTCGGGCTCGAAGGCGACGCGGCCGACGTTGGTGACGGCAAGCTGGAGGAAGTAGGCCAGTTTCATGGCGCGTTTTTCTTCAAGGCTTCCGTCCATGAGGCCGCGGGCACACTGGGTGATGGCGACCTGGATGGCGTTGGGGTCGTCGAGCGGTGGCAGTTCAGGGTCTTTTGCCTTGGTCATGGCCAGGTGCATGCAACAGTATTGCTGGCCTTTCATCTTGGGAGCCTTACAGAGTTCGCCGCTGGCCTTGATGAAGCAGCAGCGGGGCGCCTGGTTGGCTTTGGCGAGATTGGCTCGCAGCCGGGCATAGACATCGAATTTCTCACCGCCGTGCTGTTCTGCCTGGGAGGCGGCTTCAGGTGACTGCGCTACCAGTTCGCGGCAGGCGGCAAAGCTTTGGGCCAACTGCTGGAAGGCGCGGCCTTCTTCACTGTTGTCCCATTGCTGGCGCAGTTGCTCCTGGCGCTCACGCAGGCGGCGCTGGTCGCGCATTTCCTCAATCCGATTCCGTTCATAGACATTTTTGGCGGCCAACCACGCTTCATGCTCTTCCTTGGTCAAGCCGAGGGCATTCTCTCGCGGATCCCACATATTCAGTCACCTTTGCTTTCTTTAGTTTTCAAAGCTCGTTATTTGTGCGACCCCTCTGCGTTCTGCGACCCCTCTGCCGATAAGCAGAGGTTCACAGCCCAGAAACAGGAAAGCCCCGGCACAAAGGCCGGGGCCAGGGAACGAACAAATGACGAATCAATCTTAGCTCAGGGTTGAGGGTTGTCAAGAAATATTTTGCACTGGGGCGAAGATATGGTAAAGTATTCGAGTCCGGCCCAGGCCGGCTGCGAAAGCAGTGACGATCTTTGACAAATGAGCTTCGAGCTTCTAGCTACCAGCTTGGAACTTTGCCTTTGGCTCACCTTCGGAGCTATTGGCGATCTGGTAAACCTAGAACCTGGTTCAAGCAGACGGCGACCCTTGGGTGACCCAATGAAAATCTGGGTGACCCAATGGGAAACTCTGGGTCACCCAAGGGAAATCCCGGCGTGACCCAAGGGTCGAAATTGGGGAAGTGGGTTTGTTTGCAACAAATGTTTGAAAAACAAGGGGGCGGCCCTGCTCAGGTTTACCAGAGAGTAACTTTTGCCGATTCGGCATTCGTTGCACCGCGCCCCCGGCGGTTGGAGCGTGGACCAAGTGGACACGGTGGACGGACTGCAGGCGATCAAAACCGCACAGACAGGAGTGTCTTCACCCCAAAACGCGCAAAATCGGCGCGTTCCGGGGACCCTCGGTGTCTGTGCTACACGATCCAATCTTGCGCCCGCTACTGTGAGCGCCTCCCGCTCCTGAGCTTGCGAAACAGCTTCCCGGCACGGTAGATCAAAGAAATCCCCATCCAGGCGAGAATGACCATCAGCGGATAGCTGGCGACTTTCGGGAAAAAGTAGAGAAGCACCGCAATGCCCACAAGCAGGAGGCCTGCTTCCAGGAGCAGACGCGCTTCCAGCGGGTCCAGCAGTCGATGTTTGGTAAATGCCGCACCCACAGCGTTACCGATGCGCATTGCGCCGGCGGCTGCACGGCCTGCCTTGCCACCGCCGCTGGTGAGTGGCACGCGATGTGGAGGCTCACCCGGAACACGGACTCTCCTCCGCGCACCAACAAGCACGACTTCAGTTGCGTGGCCCAGATCGGAAAGATATTGCTCTTCCATTTGACGGGCGAATTCTTCATTCTCGATGACGGCGTCGAGTTCGCAATTGCCAAGCCAGCTTGCCACATTCAGGTTGGTGGAGCCGACGCGCGCCCAGCGTCCGTCAGCAACCGATGTCTTGGCGTGAATCATGGTGCCGTTCCACTCGAAGATTCGAACGCCGGCTTCAAGCAGCGGGCGATAGCCGGAACGCGAAAGAGGCCTGAGCAGAGGAATGTCGGTTGCGTTGGGGAGCAGTAGTCGCACGTCAACTCCGTCTCGGGCTGCGGCCCTTATCGCCTCGACGTACGTTGTTGTGCCGGCATAGTACGCGTCCGTCAACCACAGCCTCTTGCGGGCCATAGCTGAAATCAACTGGTCCAGGCGAAATAACCCGGCGGTGGAGGGCATGGTCGCTACCACGCGCAAGCTTACGTCGCCCGCGAGGGGAACGGGCATTGTGCCAGCCGGTTCAGGATCCGGAATCGGTTCGCCCA
>DATAEJ010000089.1:0-7808 GCA_036258095.1 Candidatus Angelobacter sp.
CATTCCAGCCAAAGTTCTGCCGCACATCTTTGAGCCGTTCTTTACCACCAAAGGCGTTGGCCAGGGTACCGGGCTGGGTTTGGATACGGCGCAGCGTATTGTGCGCAAACATCGCGGCCAGATCCAGGTGAACTCAAAGCCCGGCGAAACGCGCTTCCAGGTGTGGCTCCCGCTGGCGGAAGCGCCGGCCAACTGATCCCGCAGCGTGGTTGATTTCCGCAAAAGATTTTGAGCCGGATGATGGTTGATTGGGGCCGCCTGTCCCGGTTGCGCGCACTCGTTTCGCGCTGATACCTTATTCCTTAGACCTTTCATCCCTTCCGAGGACCACAGTGCCCAAAATTCAGCGTGCAATCCTGAGCGTTACCGATAAGACCGGTCTGGTCGAGTTTGCCCGGCAGCTCTCCGGCATGAAAGTGGAACTGGTTTCCACCGGAGGCACAGCCAAGCTGCTGCGCGAGGCCGGCATCGCCGTGAAAGACATCTCCGAGCTGACCGGATTTCCTGAGATGCTGGACGGCCGGGTCAAGACGCTTCATCCCAAAGTTCACGGCGGAATTTTGCATATACGCGGCAATGCCGCGCACGTTGCCGCGGCAAAAGAGCACGGCATCCAGCCGATCGACATGGTGGTGGTGAATCTCTATGCATTTGAGAAGACCGCGGCGAAGCCCGGCGCGCACTTTGAGGAATTGATCGAGAACATCGACATTGGAGGCCCGTCCATGGTGCGCTCCGCAGCGAAGAATTTTCGTGACGTCGCCATCGTGACCTCGCCTGACGACTACGCTGCGATCGCCGAGGAGATGAAAGCATCCAATGGCGAGTTGGGCCTCGGCACGCGCTGGCGCCTCGCGCAAAAGGCATTCGCCACGACTGCAGCTTATGACAGCGCGATCGCCGCAACGCTGGCCGGCGTCAGCCTCGATCAGGATACAAGTAACTTCAAACTCCCCGAATCACATAGCGGCTTCCCCGCAGTTCTTAAGCTCTCACTGAACAAAGTGATGGACCTGCGTTACGGCGAAAACCCGCATCAGAAAGCGGCAATGTATTCTGACGGCTCTCAGGCCGGCGTGGCCAATGGACGCCAGCTTCAGGGGAAAGAGCTTTCCTATAACAACATCGTTGACTTGCAGGCGGCATGGGACCTGGCGCAGGAGTTTGACGAGATCGCCTGTGCCATCATCAAGCACACGAACCCGTGCGGCACGGCAACCGGCAAAAGTCAGAAGGAAGCATATGTCCGCGCGCTCGAAGTCGATCCGGTTTCGGCCTTTGGCGGGGTGATCGGCCTCAATCGCGTGGTGGATGGTGCTGCCGCCGAAGAAATGGCCAAGCTGTTCGTGGAAGTAATCGCCGCGCCTGGTTTTGACGCCGCCGCACGCGAGAAATTCGCATCCAAGAAAAACCTGCGCCTGGTGGAGGTGAAATCGGTTTCACAAAAGTATGCAATGAAGCACGTCTCTGGCGGCATGCTGGTGCAGGACCCTGATGTTCGTCCGCTCACGCCGGCCGATCTCAAGGTGGTCAGTAAGCGCCCACCAAGCGAGGAAGAAATGCGTGCGTTGCTTTTTGCCTGGAAGGTTTGCAAGCACGTGAAATCAAACGCTATTGTCTACGCGCGGGACGGCCAGAGCGTGGGGGTCGGCGCAGGCCAGATGTCGCGGGTGGATTCCTGCAAGATTGGGGCGATGAAAGCGATCTTGCCTTTGAAGGGCACGGTGGCCGCCTCCGATGCGTTCTTCCCGTTTCCTGACGGCGTGGAAGAAATCGCCAGGGCGGGGGCCACGGCAATCATTCAGCCCGGTGGGTCGGTTCGCGATCAGGAAGTGATTGATGCAGCTGATCGTTCAGGGTTGGCCATGGTGCTCACCGGAGTACGTCACTTCCGTCACTAAGTAAAGAAGTGCAATGGGCTGCTCTTCGGGGCTAAGTAAGGCTAGAATTGTAAAAGGATCAGCCAGCGCCGAAGACGTGCTCCTCCGCATCTAAATGGAAGGTGATTCTTGGTCCTCTCGCTATGAAATTTTCAGTAACCCGCCCCCTGCTTTTTGCCATTATTTTTAGCGCAATCACTGCGTTTGCACAGACCCAACCAGCCCCAAAGGCCGCTGCACCGCAGGCCCAGCCACAGCAACAGCCGCAGTCATCGGTGCCGAAGGCGCCGCAGGCGGCAGAAAAGAAGCCGGATCGTGCGGCTGCTTACTATCACTTCGCCCTTGGGCATATGTATGAAGAGCTGGTGGACCAGAACGGCCGTTCAGAGTACGCCAATAAAGCGATCGAAGAGTACCGGCTTGCCATTCAGAGCGATCCCTCCTCAGAGTTCCTGAACTCGCATCTGGCGGAACTGTACGCGCGTACCGGCCGCATTCGCGATGCGGTGAATGAAGCACAGGACATTCTCAAGCGCGATCCCAATAATCTGGAAGCGCACCGGCTGTTGGGGCGTATCTATCTGCGGTCGCTGGGCGACATGCAATCCAACCAGCAGGGCCGTGAAGTGTTGAAGCTCGCCATTGAGCAGTACGAGGCATTGGCACGGCTGGAGCCGGACAACCCCGATAACCATCAACTGCTGGGCCGTCTGTACATCCTGAACAAGGACAATAGCAAGGCGGAGAGCGAATTCAAGACTGCTCTGAAGATCGATCCCACTTCTGAAGATGGTGTGACCAATCTTGCCTATCTGTATAACGAGATGGGGGACACGAAAAAGGCCACGGACACCCTGACCGCGGTTCCCGAGGCAAACCGCACGAGCAAGATCAACTCTGCCCTGGGTTACACCTACGAGCAGCAGAAGGATTACAAGAAGGCAATTGCCGCATATCGTGAGGCGGTAAAGCAGGACAAGGAAAATCTGGATGCGATGCGCGGACTGGCGCAGAACCTCGCCAACGACGGCCAGACCGACGCCGCGCTGCAACAGTACCTGACGATCCAGTCGGCCGATCCGCAGGACGCCAATTCTGCGTTACGTATCTCAGAAATCTATCGTAAACAGGGCAAGTTTGACCTGGCGATGCAGAACCTGAAAAAAGCGCAGTCGCTGGTCCAGGACTCGCTGGAAGTTTCGTATAACGAGGCCATCATCCTTGAAGCGACGGGCAAATACGATGATGCCGCGGTCGTGCTGCAGAAGCTGATAGCTAAATCGGCCTCGCCGGATGGCAACTACAGCGCGGGTGAGAGGGCCAACCGCGCTTTGTTCCTGGAGCGGCTCGGCAACGTGTATCGCGAAGAGAGCCGCCCACTGCTGGCGGTGGAAACGTTCCGCAAGATGGTGGATCTGGGCGGCGAGGAAGCAGGCCGCGGCTATCAGGAAATCATTGACACGTACCGCGAACAGAAACAGTGGCCCGATGCCGAGCGTGTAGCCCAGGAAGCGGTGAAGAAGCTTCCCAATGACAGAAACCTGAAGCTCACGCTGGCGTTGCAGCTGGCCGATGACGGCAAGGGCGATGAAGGCGTGCAGATGGCCAAGTCTGCCCTGAAGGGCGGCCCCGAAGACCGCGAGATATATATGCAGCTCTCGCAGATCTACCAGCGACTCAAGCGCTGGAAAGAATCAGAAGAGGCGCTGGCCCAGGCAGATAAGCTTGCCGCAAAGCCCGAAGAAAAGGAAATCGTTCATTTCGCCTACGGGGCGCTGTACGAGCGCCAGAAGAAATACGAGCAGGCTGAACAGTCATTCCGCCAGGTGTTGCAGCTGGATCCGAACAATACCATGACGCTGAACTATCTTGGCTACATGCTGGCGGACCGCAACGTTCGTCTGGATGAAGCCTTGAACATGATCAAGCGCGCAGTGGAATTGGATCCGCAGAACGGCGCATATCTCGATTCGCTCGGGTGGGCTTACTTCCGCATGGGCAACTATGACAAGGCAGAAGAGAATTTGCGCCGCGCAGCGGAAAAGACGCCCAATGACGCGACCATCCAGGACCATCTGGGGGAGCTCTATGCCAAGACGGGCCAGCACAAACTGGCTGTCGCGCACTGGGAGCGGGCCCTTACCGAGTGGCAGCGCTCGGTGCCGGCTGACGTCGATCAGCAGGATGTTGCGCGCGTTCAGAAAAAGCTGGAAAGCACCAAGGTCAAGCTGGCGCAGCAGCAGGCGAAGTAAGCAATTAGCAGATAGCAATTGGCAATTAGCCAGAGAAGAGGCCGAGTTTAGCTCGGCCTTTTTTCGGTTGCAACAACATCTTTGAAACACAGAGGAAGAGAGGACGCGGAGGTAAGGGAATTCAATTCGCTTTATGAACTGAGTTCTTTGTTGATCCGGGGCCCATGTGTTTCAAAGGTGTTTAGCAACTGCGGGTTCGGGATTTCAGTTTAGACTGGCCCTATGCTGGCAAACTACGCACTGCGGCCAGAACAAGGCCGCGGACGCCGCTATCCTGAACCTGCGCATCCTTACCGCAATGATTTTCAGCGTGACCGCGACCGGGTGGTCCACTCGCGCGCCTTTCGCCGGCTGGAGAACAAAACCCAGGTCTTTTCCCGTCGCTATTCGGATCACTTTCGCAACCGGCTGACGCACACCATTGAAGTCGCGCAGATTTCGCGGACCATTGCCGCCGAGCTGGAACTGAATGAAGATCTGGTGGAGGCGCTCGCCCTGGTGCATGATGTCGGCCATCCACCGTTCGGGCATGCGGGTGAGCGGAGGCTGGACCAACTCATGCGCGAACACGGCGACTCTTTTGATCACAACCTGCACGCGCTGCGGATCGTGGAGCAGTTTGAGCAGCGTTACGCTGAGTTCCCCGGGCTGAACCTGACATTCGAGGTGAGGGAAGGGATCATCAAGCACTCCCGTGATTACAGCGAGCACGAGTATCCGCAGCTTTCAGAATACCTGCTGGACCAGCGTCCTCCGCTGGAAGCCCAGCTCATCGACCTGACCGACGAGATCGCGTACAACACGGCTGATGTGGACGATGGCCTGGAGGCGCTGATCCTGAAGCATGACCAGGTAAGGGAAGCGCCCATGTTCTCGGACGCCTACAAGGAAGTGGAGCAGCGGTATCCGCAGGCGCAGGAAAAGCTGAAGTTTAATGAAGCGCTCAAGCGTGTGATGGACCGGCTGGTAAGCGACTTGATCTGTAACACCCGGCGCCGGATCAAGGAGGCCGGAATCGCTACACCCGCCGATGCACGGCATTGCTCCGAGCGGCTCTGCGGCTTTAGCGCGGACGTGGACGCCGCACGGCGCGCGGTCAAGAATTTCCTGTACGAGAATGTCTATTACAGCCCCACGATCAAGGCCGACAAGGAAGACGGGGAGCAGGTTATTGGTGACCTGTTCGGGTTCTTCATGGCTTCACCCAATGAGCTTCCGCACAGCTATCAGGAAAAGCTGACCCAGGACCCACTGAACCGCGTGGTGTGCGACTACATTGCCGGGATGACAGACAGCTATGTGAGGGAGCAGCACCGGCGGTTTTGCGGCTGACAAACCCAACAGGTTTGAAACGCAGAGGAACAGAGGGAATAAACGATTTGGAGCTGGCCGAGTCGCACCCTAGACGGTTCGAGCAGGGGAATGCCTCGAGTTTCAGAGGTGGTGAAACGAGAAGAACATCTTGAGTCGTAAGAAGAGAAAAACTGCTAAGAATGCCATCACCCCAAAATCCTTGGTGTCATCCGTTCCTCGGTGTTTTAAGCTTCCAGTGCGGCCCTCGGAGTAACCCCTTACTTTCCGGCGGTGGCGAGCAATTTTTACGTACCGGCAGTTCTGACCGGCAATTCTCACCTTGATTGAACACCATGAAAATAAACGGCTTATTTGTTCCAACAGGCAGCAGGAGTTTGGCAATCAGATTGTAATAACTTAATGCGAAGCGATTTTATGCGCGCTCGGGGGTGGGCTTGCACCCTGCTCGAAGCTGCCCCGAAGCACGAGAACCCCCGGTTCGGAGGAATTTCCGCAATGAAGACGTCTTACCTTTTGTCACTGTCGTTGGCGGCTGCGTTGGCAGTGCCGGCCGTCGCCCAGCAGAGCCAGTCGAGCAACACGCAGGACCAGCAGCAGGCGCAGCCTGCGCAAAGCCAGCAGACCCAGACCCAGAGCCAGACCGAGAGCGCAACCGGCAAAGAGCCGTTGAAGTATGAGCGCCATGAAGGTTTCTGGGGCAAGATGAACCCCTTTGCCCGCAAGAAGTATGTCAACCGCCAACTGGACCCGGTCCGCGGCCGCGTGAATGAGCTGGATGAGCTCACCGCGAAAAATGCCAAGATGATCGCCGACGTGGATTCGCGCGCGACCGAAGGCATCCGCCAGGCGATGGGAAAGGCCAATGAAGCTGACACCCACGCCCTTGATGCCGCCAACCGCGCAAACCAGGCACAGCAGACCGCCCAGACTGCTCACACCCGCATTGGGAGCGTGGAGCAGACGGTGAGCAAGCTGGACCAGTACCAGCCGGTCACGCAGGCGGAAATCCGCTTCCGTCCGGGACAGAGCGCCCTGAGCAACAACGCCAAGGAAGCGCTGGACCAGATTGCGACCTCATTGAAGGGCCAGAAAGGCTTCATCGTTGAAGTGCAAGGCTTCTCGCCCGGCAACGGCACGGTGGCAATCGAAAACTCCCGTGAGATGGCGCAGATGGTAGTGCGTTACCTGGTGCTGAACCACAACGTGCCGCTCTATCGCATCTACACGGTCGGAATGGGCAATGCCCCTCTGCAGTCGGAAGACGGCAAGGTGAAGCGCGCCCGCGGTGGCCGGGTTGAAATCAGCCTGCTGAAGAACAGCCTGGGCGACCTGAACGCCGCCAGCGGCGACCAGAGCGCGCCGGCGCAGAACCAGGCGACCCCTGCGGCACAGCAGCCGAGCAATCCGCCGCAACAGAATTAAAGGCAACAATCATCCTCACAAACTCAATGACCAAACCTTCCTCCCTCCTGCCAGCGCATGGCAGGAGGGAATTTTTTCTTTTCGAGATGATGATTAGTGTTCTGCAATGAGGGACTTACACGGTTACCCACAGATGATGTCCGCTTATTTGCGTTTTACCCGCAGTGAATTGCCCGAACAGTAACCAGATGCCAAGCTGTGACGCAGGAGGAACCAAACTATGCGTCACCTGATCATCCGCAAACGAAATTCTGCTCTTACTCTTCTATGCTCGGCTGTTCTAGTTATTGCATTCCCGCCCGCCATCGCTCATGCCCAAAACTCCAGGGGTGGAGCTCCCGCCACAAGGCAGGCTGTTGGAATCACGATGCACTCGCAGGCTAGTGGCGGCCCACACGGATATCACCCGCGTGCCTACAACTATCAAGTAGGGGCTGTCCCGAGCCAGATCGTAAGTGATCCGTTTGAGCAGATGAATACACCCGCACGGCTTGCCCAGGAACCGCAGAGTCTCCAACCAATTGACTGGCGTGAGCAGCAGCAGACCGCGCGGTACATGCAAGAAGAACGGCAGCTGCAGGCCCATGCCAGCCCCGATGCGCCAGACCAGTCAGAGCGGCTGCGAATGGCTAAAGACCGCGACGCTATTCTTCACAATTTTCAGACAATGTATGTGGACGCGCGTGACGCGCAATACTTTGGCAGTGATCAGCTGAAAGCAGCGCTACAACGCAACAAGGGGTTTGAGGCGCTGAATATCCGGATCGTTGACGATCCTCATGTGGCGGACACGGTTCTCAAAGTCGGGTACACGTTCGCCTGGGACTATCCCTTCGAATTAAGGCACCAGAACACGACGATTGTTTTGCTTGCCGGTAAGGGGCAAGGCCCGTTCTCCGGACCGCTGGGAGCGGCAGATGTTGCGCGGCAATTCGTAAAC
>DATAEJ010000090.1:0-11815 GCA_036258095.1 Candidatus Angelobacter sp.
GACACGTTCGGCACAGGCAAGATTTCCGAGACCACGCTGGAAGAGCTGGTTCGCAAGAACTTCCAACTGACGCCCAAGGGCATTATCGAGTCCCTGAAGCTGCGCCGTCCTATCTATCGCAAGACCGCAGCCTACGGACACTTCGGCCGCAAGGACCCCGACTTCACCTGGGAAGCCACCGACAAAGCAGCTACGCTGCGTGAACAGGCTGCCGGTCAGACGGCCTCAAAGGCGAACGTTGGCGCCACAAAGTAAACTCGTGAGTTAACGCAGAGCAGGGCCCTGTGCCCTGCTCTGCCCGTTTCACCGGGCTCGCACGAAATTCAAATTTCCGCCCTCCCGGGCGATACTCGAATAACAGGAAATTATGTCAACTACTGTTGCACCGCAAATTGGATACGACGTTAAGAACCTCGAGCTTGCTGACCTCGGCAAGCGGCGCATCGAATGGGCCAACCAGTCCATGCCTGTGCTGCAAAGCATCCGCAAGGAATTCATCAAGAACCAGCCGCTGAAGGGCATCCGCATCGCGGCCTGCCTGCACGTGACCACGGAGACGGCGAACCTCGCCATCACCTTGCGTGACGGCGGCGCCGACGTGGTTCTCTGCGCCTCAAACCCGCTTTCCACGCAGGACGACGTGGCTGCTTCGCTGGTACGCGACTTTGGGATTTCGACCCACGCGATCAAGGGCGAAGACAACGAAACCTACTACAAGCACATTCTTTCTGCGCTTGATCACAAGCCCCACATGACGATGGACGACGGTGCTGACCTGGTTTCGATTGCGCTGACCAAGCGGCAGGACGTTCTGGACGGAATCATCGCCGGAACCGAAGAAACCACGACCGGCGTGATCCGCCTCCGCGCGATGGCGAAAGACGGCCAGCTCCGGTACCCGATCATCGCCGTGAATGACGCTTTGACCAAGCACATGTTTGACAATCGCTACGGTACCGGCCAGTCGACGATGGACGGCGTGATCCGCTGCACCAACTCGCTGATTGCCGGCAGCAAGTTCGTCGTCGCGGGCTATGGCTGGTGCGGACGCGGGCTCGCTTCACGCGCTCGCGGTATGGGTGCCGACGTGATCGTGACCGAAATCGATCCAACGAAGGCGATTGAAGCTGTTATGGACGGCTATCGCGTCATGTCGATGACGGAAGCTGCCAAGATCGGCGACATCTTTGTGACCGTCACTGGCAACAAGAACGTGGTTCGCCGTGAGCACTTTGACGTGATGAAGAACGGCGCAGTAGTGGCGAATTCCGGTCACTTCAACGTGGAAATTGATATCCCGTCGCTCGAGAAGATGGCTTCGTCCAAGCGCCAGACCCGTGAATTCGTTGACGAGTACGCGATGAAGGACGGCCGCAAGATCTATCTGCTAGGCGAAGGCCGCCTCATCAACCTGGCCGCTGCGGAAGGTCATCCCGCTTCCGTGATGGACATGAGCTTTGCCAACCAGGCTCTCTCCTGCGAGTTCCTCGTGCAGAACCACAAGAATCTTGAAAAGAAGGTTTATGCGGTTCCTGAAGACCTGGATAAGAAGGTGGCGAGGCTTAAGCTGGAATCCATGGGCGTGAAGATCGATCGCCTCACGCCGGAACAGGAAGAATACCTGGCCAGCTGGAGCGAAGGTACATAGTCCGAGTCAGTTTTCGAAACTAAACGGGCGGCCCAAACAGGCCGCCCATTTTTTATCTGAACATCCGCGGAAATCAGGGCTTCCACATCCACGCATGCTTCACCGCGCCTGCCTGCGGATTCATCCCGTAACCACCCACGATCAGCACACGGCCGTCCGGCAACAGGGTCGTGGTGGAATAGAAGAAGCCGTCCAGCGCCGGTTCGCTGACCGCTGAGCTGCGCCGCAGTGCCGGGTCGTAAATTTCTGGCTCACTCGCGCCGCCTGCGATCAAGACGCGTCCATCCGGCAGAGACAGAACGCCGTGAGTCATTTTGAAGCGCCTCTCTCTCATCTCCGGCCCACGGCTGAAACGACCTGTCTGCGGATCGAAGATCTCAGTGCTCGCATACATGCCGTGCCAGTCACGCGCATCTGAGCCGCCTGTAATCAGCACCTTGCCGTCGGGTAACAGGGCAGAGCCGATTTTGTATCGCGGCAGCGCCATGCTCTCTACTGGTGTGAAGTGGCCGGTGGAAGGATCGTAGACTTCCGCGCTCGCTTCGATCCGCTGATTGGGATATCGACCGCCGCTCATTCCGCCGGCCACCAGCACTCTGCCGTCATTGAGCCGCACGGCTGTGAAGGATGATCGCGGATGCTGCATGCTGCCCGTGGGAATAAACGTACTTGTCACCGGATCATAGATCTCGGCGGTCGCGAGCTGCTGGAAGTCGCCTTCAGCATTGCCGCCGATGATGAGCACTTTCCCGTTACTAAGCGTTACCGCCTCTGCGTGGCCGCGCGGGCTGCTCATTTTGCCTGCCAGGGAAAATCGGTTCGTCGCGGGATCGTAGAGCTCTGCGGAGGCCAGACTGCTTTCTCCGTCATTCCCTCCCGCGATGAGCACTTTTCCGTTTGCCAGCAAGGTAGCGGTGGCTCCGGCTCGGCGGGCGAGCATGTGCCCCGCAGGAAGAAAGCGCTCAAGTTCCGTATCGTAGAGCTCAGCAGAATCGAGCCAGACGCCATTGCGCTCCATGCCGCCCGCGATCAGAACGCGGCCGTTCTTGAGCAGGGTTGCGGTGTGCGCGAATCGCCCAACCTCGGTGCCGGCCACTAGAGACAGGTTTCCTGGCCGGGTACGTTGAGGGATGCTGGTGACTGCCAGCAGGACAAACACACAAAATAAGAGCAGAAAGGCGAGTCCCAGCTTGGCGCGACGGTCCATGAATCACCCTCCAGCTAGTATTAGGACGGACAACACTGCCTGCATGTTAGCCCAAAATTTGTGGATATTCGGCGATCTCAGGCGATGTCCTCTACAGCACTACGATGGTAATGCCGCGATTGTTCCGTCCCAGGTCGGAGTCTTCCTTCCATTCCGGATATTTCTTAAGAAGCGACCAGCATTTTTCGTCAGAAATCCGCCAGTGTTCGCCAGGGATCGCTGCCTGAACAGCGCCGTCGCGTTCCGCTTTGAGCAGGTCTTTCTGGAGTTCTGTACGAAGCACGCCACCTGCGCCGCTGGACCCGTAGCCGTGGATGAGCTTTACCGCCACGAAGCCCTGCTTGCGCGCTGTTGCGAGTTCGTGTTCCAGCCGCAGCCTTGCCTGATGCACCGTGGGCAGGCCTTCCTCCAGATTTACGACCTTGATCAGAGCAGGTTTGCGTGACACTCGAGTAGTTTAGGCGGAGCAGGGCGACTGGGGAAAATGATTTATGATCGAGGTTTGGTATGAGCATGAAACAGATCGCTGACTGGGCCCTGAATACAGCTACACAGCGCGGCGCCTCCTATGCCGACATCCGCATCGTCGATGACCGGCAGCGCTCGCTGGCGACCAAGAACGGGAAGGTTGGGCACGCTGCCAGCGGCGAGTCGCTAGGCGCGGGAATCCGGGTTCTGGTGAATGACTCCTGGGGATTCGCTGCCACCGATGATCTGAGTCGAGACGCAGTGGAGCGTACTGCGGCCAAAGCAGTTGATATCGCCAGGGCGTCGGCGCAGGTGAAGGAAGCGCCTGTTCGGCTGGCGCCCGAACCGGCTGTGAAGATCGAATGGGCTACACCATGCAAGGTCGATCCGTTCAGCACGTCTGTCGAACAAAATCTTGACTTGCTGATCAGCATTGATAACGAACTGCTGCAGGTAAAAGGCGTCACCCTGGCGGAGAGCAACCTGCAATTTGGGCGATCTGAGCAGTGGTTCTACTCCAGCGAAGGTTCAGATATTCATCAGACGCGTTACTTGACCGGGGCGGGATTCGCAGCCATTTCTTTTGCGGGGACGGAAATCCAGAAGCGCTCTTATCCAAATTCCTTTGGCGGCCAGTATCAGTGCAAGGGCTACGAACTCATCGACGAACTGAAGCTGGTGGAGAATGCCCGCCGCATTGGTGAGCAGGCCGTCGCGCTGCACAAGGCTGAAAAGTGCCCGCAGGGCAGGTTGGACCTGGTGCTGGATTCATCGCAGCTCGGGCTACAGATCCACGAGTCGATTGGCCATCCGATCGAACTCGACCGCGTGCTGGGCATGGAAGCCAACTTCGCCGGTACGTCATTTCTAACGTTGGAAAAGCTGCGCACGCTGCGGTACGGCAGTGACATCGTCAATGTAGTGGCCGATGCCACCGAGCACCACGGTCCCGGGCTGGGGACGTTTGCATACGATGACGAGGGCGTCGCGGCGCAATGTACGCCCATCATCAGCAATGGCCTGTTTACCGGTTACATTTCGTCGCGTGAGACGGCGGAGACCATCGGTGAGCATCGCTCGAATGGCTGCATGCGGGCGGAAGGCTGGAACCGCATCCCGCTCATCCGCATGACCAACATCAGCATCCTGCCGGGCGAGAAGCCGCTTACGTTCGACCAGCTGATTGCCGGTACGGACAACGGCATCTTCATGCAGACGAACCGGTCGTGGTCCATTGACGACAAGCGCTACAACTTTCAGTTCGGCTGCGAGATTGGCTGGGAGATTAAGGGCGGCAAGCTGGGCCGCATGCTCAAGAACCCCTCGTATTCCGGCATTACCACCGAGTTCTGGAATTCCATGGACTCGATCTGCTCGCGCGATGAGTGGACGCTCTGGGGCACGCCGAACTGCGGCAAAGGCCAGCCCATGCAGACAATGGGAACCGGACACGGCGCGTCGCCGGCAAGGTTCAAGAATGTGAAGATCGGGACGGCGTATCAGGGGAACTGATGCTCGACAAAGCCAAAGCTGAAGAAATCTTCCAGAAGATCAAGAAGTTCGCTTCCGTTCCGGAAGTCGAAACGATCTTCGCCTCGACTGATTTCTCGCTGACTCGCTTTGCCAACAATACAATTCATCAAAATGTCTCTGAGCTGAATGAGCAAGCGTCGATCCGCGTTGCCTTCGATGGCAAGACCGCGCGTGCAACCACCAACCGTTTTGACGATGAGAGTTTGAAGCGCTCGGTTCAGGCCGCCGAGAGCATGGCTCGCGTGCAGGAACCTGATCCGGATCGGTTGGCTATGGCGAAGCCTGATGCCGCGGCAGGAGCCGCGGGACCCTCGCGATGGTTCGAGCAGACAGCGGCGATCACGCCGGGCGATCGGGCCGATGCAGTCGGAAAGATTGTTGCGGTGGCGAAGAAGAATTCATTGGTCACGGCCGGCATTTATTCCAGTGCCCAACATCAGGAAGGGATTTTCAATTCCAATGGGCTGAGCACGTGGCATCGCCAGACGTCGGCTGAGGTCTCCATCACGATGCTGGCGGATGACTCTTCGGGCTGGCAGAAAGCCAACGACCCTGACGTGAAGCAGCTCCAGCCGGTGGAACTGGCGGAGATCGCGGCAAAAAAAGGCCGCGACTCGCAGAAGCCGCAGGAGCTTGCGCCGGGGAAGTACACGGTAATCCTCGAGCCTGCCGCGGTGCTGGATGCCGTGGGTTTTATGTTCATGGACTTCGGCGGACTGGCGATCCTGGACCAGCGCTCGTTCCTGAACAACCGGATCGGCACCAAGTTGTTTGGCGAGAACATCACGATCGTCGATGACGTGGACCATCCGCTGCAGGCGAACTCGCCCTTCGATGGCGAAGGCGTGCGGCGCAAGCGCGTCAGCCTGGTGGAGAACGGCGTGATTCGCAACCTGGTGTACTCGCGCGGCACGGCGGAAAAAATGAAGAACTCAGAGTACGCCGGCAAAGTCGGGGATATCTCCGTGACAGGCCATGGCTTTCCGCTGCCGAATGAGATCGGCGAAGCGCCGATGAATATCGTCTTCATTACCTCAGGCGGCGAGCAGACGGTGGACCAGATGATTGCCTCCACCGAGCGCGGCGTGCTGGTGACCCGGCTGTGGTACATCCGCGAGGTGGACCCCTACGAGAAGATCCTGACCGGCATGACCCGTGACGGCACCTTCCTTGTGGAAAACGGAAAAGTAAAGTGCGGTATCCGCAATTTCCGCTTCAACCAGAGCCTGATTGAGATGCTGAGCCACGTCGAGGCCATGGGCAGGCCCGTGCGCGCCAGCGGGGAAGAGGCGTTTGACATGGTTGCGCCGGCGATGAAGGTGAGCGGGTTCAACTTCACGGAAGTGACCAAGTTCTAGTGCTGATTTTCGGCAGCCATGTTCTGCAACGCAGTTTTAGGCCATCAGCGTCCGCGCATGTCCTTTGGTGACGCGGAAAGACCAAAGTAATCTAGGGCCGCCAACGCCGGTCGTTGTATAACCGGGCGTGCTGAGGTGCTCTGGGTGAGAGAATCACGCAGTTCGGTCCGCTTCCCCCTCAAATTACCCATTACGGTTCGTACCGCCGATGCGCGCGAACTCTTCGCCGAAACCGCCGACATCTCCGCCGGAGGCGTCCTTTTCCACACCCGCGCGGCGCTCGAGGTGGGCACGGTAATAGGTTTCCGCATCATCCTGCCGGCCTCCGTGCTGGGGACGGATACGGATGTCCTGGTGAACTGCAAAGGGCGGGTTGTCCGCTCGATGAACGAGCAGGGCAAGGCCGCAGTGGCCGCTGTAATTGACGAGTATTGCTTCGAGCGAATATTCTCAGCGGCTGTGTGACGCTCCGAGCATAACCGGAAAAATTGAACCGAAAACGAACGGGCGGCCTTTGCGGACCGCCTGTTTTGCTTTTTGGATGAGATCTCTCGCCGCTGAGGCGCAAAACGGGAAAGCCGAGCTTCCGATATAATGAGTGCTGTCCCATCCAGGCGCGGAGAGATGGCCGAGTGGCTGAAGGCGCACGCTTGGAAAGCGTGTTTAGGGGAAACTCTAACGTGGGTTCGAATCCCACTCTCTCCGCCAGAAAACCAGCAAATAGCAATTAGTAATTGGCAATTAGCCAATTGTGTCTCTTCATTTCCTACAGGACTTAAATGACTTTGCATAAAACTGCAGCATTGTCTCTCATCCTGGTACTTTCCTTCGCCGTTCCCGGATTCAGTCAGAACTTGAAAGGCTGGGTTCCGGCTCCAAGTTCAAAGGATAATGCCGGCCTTTGGACATGCGCGGGATATGGAGGGAGCTGGGAAGTCAGTGAACATCAGGGCAGAATCGCGGTAACGGACTATGATCCGGAGAAACAAGCAGAAGCCGCTCTTCCCGCCCAAGTGAAACTCTCCAAGGAGATGATTGGAACACGCACAGTTCTTCGGACGATGGACGGGTGGCTTGTGGGCTTCGACGGAGGTGAATTTGGCGGTGGCCTATGGTGGTTCAGTCGCAATGGTCAGGACATTAAGAAGCTCCCCACAAATAACGTTCACGCTATTTTCAAAACGCCAGACGGCATTTTCGTATTGGAAGGTATAGCCCACCTTTCGTTGGATACTGGCGCCATTGACCGATTCATCGAGACGCCAGACGAAATTTCTCTGCAATTCGTTGCTAACCTGAAAGGTTCGCCAGAGGCGTCCACAGTGCGATCAGACGGGCAGATCGTAGTTGCGACGATGCACAGCGTGTTGCTTGTGGATCACTTCGGGCACGTCAATGAAATTTACAAGTCGGGCGAGGATCTTGTGTATCCGACATCAGTGGTCGTCGATGGCCAGGGTAACATCTTTGTTGCGATGAGGTTCTTCGTGCTGCAACTTGTCCCGAACAATGGACGATACGATCCCCAATGGTTGATGCCGGGCAAATGCAGATCAGTCAAGCAGGTCAATTATCGGTGCGTTTGCACAGCCAAGGACTGATTCGCACGCGCTGGATCAGAACCATTCTTTGAGCCAATGGCTCAGGCGAGCCATAACGGTGCGCGTCTCGCCCGGGTCTCGCCGGACGCGATCCACTTTCACAAAGCCGGCCGGAACATCAAACAGGGAAGGTGAGAGCGGTCCGTATTCCAGTCGCGTGACTTCGCTCTCATAAGTGGATGTGGACTGCTGCGGCTTTCCATCGCTTCCGATGTAAGTGTTCTTCGTCACGCTTTTCAGGATTACCGCAAAGTCGGTCTTCTCTTCACCGTGGCGGATCTCTGTGGAGCGTTCGATGGGCTGGCTTCGGGCCACTACGAAAGATGTACCCTTTGTCGTGTGATCTTTCCAGCGATCGCAACTGATCGCATGGCGCGCAGGAGCATCAATGTACCAGCCGTCGTTAACGGTTTCAGATGGCTGGGTACGTGAACCGGGAAGCGGGACAGTCTTTCGCGTCTCCCTTATATGCCGGGCTGTATAGCCGAAGAATTCGCGGCGTTCGCCGGTGTCCTCGGTTGTGATCTCGTAGCGGATAGTCGGCTGATCGGAAAGATATTCCAGCTTCCGCGGCAGGCCGCGTTTGCGCATCTCCGCTTCTGTGAAAGGTCTTGGTGGGTAAGGAGCTGCAGTATATTCCCGATCCTCGGGGTTGACCTCGAACATCTGGCCGAGGTCGCAGCGCTCGATTGCAAGTATGAGCGGACCGTAGGTGACGTTGTTTCCGTCTCCAGAGGCGCCGCGAAAATCCGAACGTCTGCGGTCCGGCATCCAGTAAAGCGTCTGCTCGAAAGGAAGTCCGCCGCCAGTCGTACGCCTGGTAGTGACGATCATTCCCTGCGGCTCGACCGTGGGATTCTGGCCTGTGGCAAGCAGTGCCAGAAGAAGAGCAAGAGTCATCGTGACCTCCTGAAGAGTCTCCATTTTAACCTTTCCCGGTTCGGTCTTTCTGTTCAAGGTTGTTAAAATCTCGCTGTGCTGCGCACTGTCATCGGCATCATTGTCGGAGATGTGATTTTTGCCGGGCTCACGGTTGTACTGTTCGGCCTGGCAAAGGTTGATCCGCTCTTGCCGCCCACGCGGGGATTCATGGTGACCAGTATTTTCGGTGGGGTGGTATTCGCCATGCTCGGAGGCTTCGTGGGAGGACTGATCGGGCGCCGGGCAGACATTCTGGTCGGGATCTTTCTCGGGCTGATCATCGCCCTGGGCGCAGCGGTGACACTGCTATCGCGGCCGGACGTCCGTGCCCTGTGGACGCAGTCGGCAGCCCTCGTTTTGATGGCGCCTTCGGCCATTCTGGGCGATTCCATGCGCAAAAGCCGGCAGAGACTCAGCTCCTGAGATTTTGGTGCGTTCGGGCCAGTTCTTGTCACCTTACGCCAGCAACCATTCTCGGCGGCCTTAGTTCTAAACGGGTAAGTGTGACGGAAACTAATTTGTGACCGAACCATTTACAGACTCATCGGTATGCGTGCTCTTCTCTACAGCCTGGCTTTATTTTTCCTTTGTCCGCTCGCTTTTGGGCAGGGAACCGCGCCACCCGGCACGGAACAATTAGGTACTGTCCAGACGAACCAGAACGCGGGAACGCCGCCCGACTTTCATCTGACGAGCAAAGTGACTCAGATGAAGGCGCTGGTGAAGACGCAGGTCAACAAGGCGATTATGGCGCCTGGATGTCCCAATGTGGAGAACTGGCGGCCGCTGAGCACGCAGGAGAAATTCAAAGTCTTTCTCGAGCACACTTACAAGCCACAGACCTTCGCGTCAGCGCTGGTGGATACCACGGTAGCCACGCTTCATCCGGATGCAAAAGCAGTCGAGTACGAAACCGGCGTCATGGGCTTTGGCCAGAAGTATGGCATCGCGCTCGCGACCAGCGAAACCGACGTGTTCTTTGAGCGCTTCCTGGTGCCGACGGTACTGAAGCAGGATCCTCGATATTTCCGCAACCCTGAGCTGCCGTTCTTCAAGCGGGCAATGTATGCCATGAGCCGCGTGGCGATCACGCGCTCTGACAGCGGGGTGGACACGTTCAATGCCTCGCGAGTGCTGGGTGGGGCAGCCTCGCAGGCTTTGAGCGATCTTTACGTGCCCGGCAACCGGCAGGGGATGTGGCCGATTGCCGACCGGGTGACGTTTGACCTCGTGCGCGACGCGGGGTTCAATTTACTGCACGAATTCTGGCCGGACGTGAGAAGGAAGCTGTTTCGCAAATAGTAATTAGCAATTAGTAATTAGCCGCTAGCCCTTAGCCCTTGGCAATTGGAAGCCATCTCACAAATGAGTGGACCGGGTAAAACGCTTTGTAGCACAGGCGCCTCGCCTGTGCCGGATGTTTGTTCTTGTGCCTCCGTTTCGGTTTTCGCACTCCACTCCACGTCGCCAGTACCGGATATCCCTGCGGGCTCCTGGCCTCGATTTCAACCGGGCTCGTGGCGACTTAGGGAGTCGTGGCCGCCTCAAAGCCGTCGTCGTACAAACGATGGTCAAGGACCAGCCACTTCACCTCATCAATCAGGTCAGATCGTCTCTTGTGTGGAACGTGCTGAAGTACGAACCGCCGTCTTTTTCAATATGCGGTAATTTGCGGCGCTAAATCGTCATTCTTGCGCGGAGGCCTTGCGGCACAGGCGAGGCGCCTGTGCTACACAGCTAACAAGAGCTGCGTTCAACCTGCAAGAGAGAAGTCGGCTGCGCAATCGATCAACAGCACCGAACCCGTATCACGCTGCTTAACTCCGTGATGGGATAGCTTTTCGTAAGCAAAGCGTTCACGCCGAGGCTTTCTCGCTCAGTTCAACTCCTCTTTTCACGCTGCAGCTTCTCCAGCTTCATTCCGTTTGAAACCTCATTCCGGACCAAACAATGACAGCAGGTGGCCGTCAGGGTCGCGGAAGTGGACTGCCCACTCGTTTGCTGTGACCTGACGCGGGTCGCTCAGGAAGGTGACGCTGCGCGAGGCAAGCTCTTTTTGTGCTGCACGGACACCAGGCACGTGGAACACGACTTCCATGGCGCCGGCGGCCTGCGGAGCCAGCCGCAGATGGCCGGGGCTGAGGCCGAGCGTCACCGCGCCGGCATCGAGCAGGGCCAGCACCGGCGACTGCATTTTAGGCGTGAGACCAAGAACGTTCTTGTAGAACTCAACTGAAGCGTTCAGGTCTTTTACCCCCAGCATGATGGTTTGAATCGAGCCAATCGGCTGTGTGTCGGCCATTGTGTCTGCCTCCCGAAATAATTAGCATAGCTAATTAAATGCAGACGGTTGACCGCTGTCAAGAAAATAATTAGCCTAGCTAAATAATATCGCCGTAATCGCGCGGAATCGCCGTGATCGGGCTCGCTCGGTCGCTCGGCGGGGACCCAAATTACGGAAGGCGACACCGCATTTGCTGCGAGAACGGAATCATGAGAGGCCTACGCAGCACGGACTGGACGCCATTTAAGGAAAAAACTGATGCCAAGAGATCGCAGCCTCGAAGAACTGGCGGACCGGCTGCACAGCACCGCCATCCATTTGTTGAGGATGGTCCGGGTGCGGGATGCGGAGACCGGAATCGGCCCGGCGCGTCTCTCGGCGCTTTCGGTGGTAGTTTTCGGCGGGCCGATTTCGCTCAACGACCTTGCGCGCGCGGAGCAAGTGAAGCCGCCGACGATGAGCCGCATCGTTGATGGCCTGGAAGAGGCGGGGCTGGTGGCTCGCAGCACCAACGCAAGCGATCGGCGGGGTGTGGTGATCGAAGCGACGGCTGAAGGCAAGGCGATGCTGCAGGAGGGAAGAAGGCGCAGGGTGAGGATGTTGGCGGCCAGACTCGCGCAGTTGCCGAAAGCCGAGCTTGCAAGTGTCAATCGTGCCATTGATGCGATTCAGAAAGCTCTGGCATCGAAATCTGGATGAAGTGTGCGCTCGAACAAAAGCAAGATTCTCAAATTATGGGCTCTTAGAAATCGCCTGGTGCCGGGAGAGGAATTGTTTGCGGCAAGCTGGAAGGGG
>DATAEJ010000091.1:0-8355 GCA_036258095.1 Candidatus Angelobacter sp.
CAGTTCCGTTGATCACGGCCGTGATCCGGAAGCTGGTGACCGTACCCGGCGTTCCTATGGAGACGCCGTTCACATCGCCCACGCGGAACTTCACAGGGAC
Source organism: Candidatus Angelobacter sp. (assembly GCA_036258095.1). Classification (GTDB taxonomy): domain Bacteria; phylum Acidobacteriota; class Terriglobia; order Terriglobales; family Acidobacteriaceae; genus Angelobacter. Next base: position 101 of record DATAEJ010000091.1, read on the forward strand.
CGTGCGTCCAGCCTTGAAGACGCTTGTGCCATCTGCAGCAATGGGTGAGAGTGCAACATGGCTCGCTTCGCCGTCTACAAGTCCAGAAGGCTCGAAGATGATGTGCAGCGTGCCTGGCACGTAGGTGATGTTGTAATTGGTTGAACTTTGCCCAGAGCAGGTGATCGGGTAACTGCCGACAAAGCTGTTGGTGAGAGCAGTGGTGGTGCAGATCAGCACTCCACTGAGAACGCCGGGCCCTTCACCAGGTACGAAACCGCTGTAGCTGGCAGTAAAGCTGGGGTTGGGTGCGTTCAGAATTTTGGTCGCATCGTTCGCGGTGATGGTGAGCGACGCCGGGTTGATGGTGATGCTGAAAGCAGCCGAGGGACTCACGTCAAAGATACGGTCGCCGCTGAAACTCGCCGTAATGGAGTGAGTGCCCGCGTTGAGCTGATTTGTGCTGAAGGTTGCTGTCAGAGTTGTTGAATTGAGCGCGCTGGTGCCGAGGACCTGGCCGCCATCGCTGAAGGTAACCGTGCCGCTGGGAGTGGCCAGCGCACCGTTGGCGCCAACCGTGGCCGTGAAAGTGACGTTGTCACCGTAGGTAGCCGTGGCAGGAGCGTTGAGTGTCACTTCGGCAACGGTTTTCGCAGCTTGAATTTCCCATGCGCCGCGCCCGTGTGTGGCAATTTTCAGAATGCGGTTGGCATTCTGGAATGACATATCGAAGACCGCGACACGCGGCAGACCGGTGCCGAACGGGTTCCAGCTTGCCCCACCATTGGTTGAGATGAACACGCCGATGTCGCTGCCGGCGTAGATGATGTTCGAGTTTATCGGGTCAACGGCGAAGCCGTTGATCGGGACATCGGGCAGGCCTGCAGCGGCGTTGGACCAAGTGGGCGGCGTCGCGTTGAGGTTGCTGGTTTTCCAGACTTGACGTCCGGCGATGCCGAAACCGGAGAACGTAACGTAAGCGGTGTTGGCGTTATTGGGATCGATCACCGCACGAGAGAGGTACTTCGCAGGGAAGCTCGCGCTGGTCACGTTGGTCAGCGTGGTCGCGCCGGTGGAAGTTGCAAAAACCAAACCGGTGCGCAGGCCGACGATCCGGACATTGTCATTCTGCGGCGAGACGCCAATCGCACTCACGGCAGCGCCCGCCTGGAACGGTCCCTGGCTGACCAGCGTCATGGTGGTACCGCGGTTAGCCGAACGGTATAGGCGATCGGTTCCGAAGTAAAGAGTGTTCGGCGTGCCAGGTCCAAGCGTCATGGGCGCATAGAAGAGGACTGTGTCCGCGCAGCGGAAACCGTTGTTGGCAATCGTGCCATTGCACCCGAGGAGAGTCCAGCCGTTGTCGTGCGCGTTGGCGGTGGTGGTGACGCGAGCGTAGGCAATCAGATTGTTGGTCTGATTGAAATACGTGTGGTACATCGTCACGTTGGTGGTGTCAGTGGAGCTTTGATCGATCAGGGCAAAACCGCCATCGCCGAAGTCAGCGCGCGTCCAGGTGTTATCGGCCTGCAGGAACGGAGTTCCATTGTCCTGGGTCCCCCCTATGGAGAAATTGCGGTCACTGGGGTGAGTGGCGATGCTCTGGAACTGCGTGGCCTGGAAACCAGCAGTGTTGATGCTCTGCCACGTGGTGCCTTGGTTGGAAGAACGCCACACGCCACCGTCGCTGCCAAAGTAAACCACGCTCGGATTCGAAGGAGCCACGGTTACAGCGTGCGTGTCGGCATGCAGGCCTGTGTCGATGCGGGTGAAGTTGGTGCCGTCGAGCGTACGGGTGAGCACGTTGCTGCGGCAGGTTGCGCGCGGCGGGTTGGTGTCAGCGTTCGCGGAACCGCCAAGATAGATGATGCTGGAATTGCTCGGATCCATTGCCGGCGACATGTCATAGAAACACTGCGTGTTGCAGAAGCCGCTGGTCTGAATCAGGCCGAGGCTCCAGGTCACACCATTGTCCGTGGAGCGGCGTACCCAGCCTGGCGCGCCGCAATTCGAGCCATTGCCGGGCGCTGTAGGCGTGGTGGCAGGATTTTCCCCAGTGGCAGCCAGCATCGTCGTGACCCCATTAACGGTGTTCACGGCAAAACGGATTTGGATGGTGGCGGTTGCGGTTCCAACCACAACCTGGTTGGTGAAGGTCGGCACCGGATCAAGCGCGTTCGTGGTGCGCCATACACCTCCATCATTGCCGCCCGTGCTGAAGCCGTTCACACCGGCGATCAGGACATTCGGTGTTGCGCCAAAAGCAATATCGGTAATCCCGCGATTGCCAGCGTTAGCCGGTTGCACAGTGATCTTGGTGAAGCGCGGATCAGCCGACATGGCATTGGTGGAGCGGTACAGTCCACGACTGGGCAGGTTCGCGGCAAGCACTGACGGAATGGAGTCCGCACCGATGCCGCCAATACCGGAGGTGGTGGCGATGAAAACGATATTGTCGTCCGTAGGCGAAACCAGCACGCGAGTGATCGCGCGTCCGGTAAACACATCAGTGCCACTGGTGTCGAGATTGAACGGCCCGAGAACCTGCGGCGTGCTGTCAGCATGCTTGATGATGTAGAGCCCGACGCCGAAGAAGCTGTCTGCCGAGAGGTTACCTTCGCCGGTTCCGACGAACAGAGTCGTGGGGTCGAGCGGATCAAGCGCAATAGAGCCGATGGCAAGCGTCAATGCGTCGTCCATCAGGGGTGTCCACGTAGAACCGCCGTTCAGGGAACGATAGACACCGCCCTGCGCCGTACCGACGTAAACAATGTTCTCATTTGTGGGATGAACCACGATGTTAGTTACGCGTCCGCTGACCGCCTGTGAGACGGTCGTAGTTTGGCCGTTCGGGATAGGCGCCGGGCCAAGTGCGGTCCATGGTTGTAACAGGCTTGCGGGCAGAGAAGGCGCCGGTACTGAGGCTGAGACCGGCCCCACGAAGTTTGGATCGGGGATTGCACTCCCCTGCGCGGCTGCGTCACGCAACTGGCGCTCACGGATACGAGTGGCATCGATGGCTCCGTTGCGACGCCACGGAGCATACTCGCGATCCATTAATCCGCGCAAACGCCGGTTATGCGCGTTGCGCATCCTGAGGTAATCTTCCGTATCGATTGACCCCTTGAAGAAGGATGGCAGATCGGCGCTATCCGTATCAGCATCAAGATCCAGGCGATCCTGCTCCGGAGTCGCTGCAGGAGGCGCTGGATTCGCGTCGTCCGTAGCGGCGGTGGGATCAGGAGTTGGAGTAGGAGAAGCGGAAACGTCCGGGGTCGGTGTGGGCGTTGGTTGAGGGTCCTGGGCGTAGCCTGTTGAGGCCAGAGTAAAGAAGACAGCAAACAGCAGAGTCGCGTAGAGCACACGCGACAGAGTGGTGCGCATGGTCTCACTCCACAAGATTCGAGATTTTTGAAACCTTTGTGACGGGGTCGAGCCGGGAGACTACCGCAACTTCAGGCGCTGTTCAGGCTGGGGCAGGCAAAAGCAGAGCTGAAGTTGTGCAGGGAAGTATTACTGAAAGTAGTTGGAAAGGCAATCCTGAGTAGTTGAATTTTGGGACGAAATTATTTTCTTAATGATTAGGGATCACTGCGGAGAAGTGAGGGGGCGGATGGTCGGAAAGTCAGATCCGCAGTATGCGATCCTCCAACTCCGTCAGGCAGATATTTAGACAGACGGTTATCCTGATTTCAGGCTGCTTCTTCGCCTTCTTCCGGCTCCGTCTCAGGAATTGGATCGTTCTGGGCTTCGGCGTACGATTCGCCCACCGCATGGTGGTCCACTTTTCTATCGCGCACCCTCTTTCCAGGAGGCGTGGCAATGCCGGCGCGCTCTGGCAGGGTCTCGTTACTGGGCTTGCCCGTATTCAATTCCCCAAGTCCATGGATCGGATTCGTCGGCTGGTCCGAATCAGGCATGGCGGGCGTGGTGCCGACCTGTTCAGGCGTGTCGGCGGCCATCTGACCGGAGTTGTGGGCACCTGCTGGACCAACACGCGGTTCGTAATCATCGGTTTGCTGCTTCTTTTTGTCCTTCGCGTCCATCAGCTTCCTCCTTTTGATCTGGAGTTAGATGCGGGGGAATTGCCAGGATGGCCGGGATTGCAAAATTGCCAACATTGAAAAAAACCTTACCCCTGATGACGCTGATTGCACTGGATTACGACTGGTTAGCGTTGGAATGCACCCAGCGGTCTGAGACGCCAGTCGTTGCGGTATGATTGTCGCGCCCCATGACAACCCTTGACCCTGCTGACCGGCTGGATTCCTGGAAAGAGATTGCTTCGTTTCTCCGTCGGGACGTACGTACCGTACAGCGCTGGGAGAAAAAGGAAGGTCTGCCTGTCCACCGCCACCATCATGACAAACTCGGTTCGGTTTATGCCTCGCGGGCGGAAGTGAACGTGTGGTTTCAGGGCCGGCAGCAGGCAGGCGCCAGCGCGGAAGCAGCTCCTGCCTGCAAAGGGGACAAGATCAAGCTGGCTGTGCTCCCGTTCAGCAACCTGGATGGGCAGCGCGAGAGCGATTACTTCAGCGACGGGCTCAGCGAGGAGATGATCACCCAGCTCACTCGGTTGCAGCCGGAGCAGCTGACCGTGATCGCGTGGAGTACGGCGCTCAACTACAACAATACAACCAACTCGCTTCAGCAGATGCGGCACGACCTCGGCGTGGATTATGCCCTGGAAGGAAGAGTACGGCGCGCGGGAAACCGCGTTCGGATCACGGCGCGGCTGAGCGAAGTGCAGGACCAGACCCAGCTGTGGGCGGAGACGTACGAACGCGATGTCAAAGACCTGCTGACGGTCCAGGCGGAAATCGCCAAGGCGATTGCGAGTGAAATCCATCTGGCACTCAAGCTTCCCGAGAACGAGCGGCTCAGCAGGATGCAGACGGGGCAATCAAAGGTCAAGCCTAACGCTTACGATGCGTACCTCAAAGGCCGATATCAACTCCACAAGATGACTCCGGAGGGAATCAGCACCAGCGTCGCGGACTTCGAAAACGCGGTAGAACTCGACGACAGTTACGCCCCAGCCTATGCTGGGTTGGCAAGCGCCTACGCGTTGATGACGATTGCTCCATTTGATCTGGTGTCGCCGTTGCAGATCATGCCCGGAGCGGAAAAGGCGGCAAAGCGGGCGCTGCAACTCGACAACACATTGCCGGAGGCCCATACGGCGCTCGCGCTGGTGGAGCACCACTATCGGTGGAATTGGGCGGCGGCGGAGAAAGAATACAAACGCGCCATCGAATTGAATCCGGATTACGCGGCGGCGCACCTGTGGTATTCGTGGCTGCTGCTGGCGCTTGGCCGGCGCGAAGAGGCGTTCAGGCAAATCGACGAGACCATGAGCATCGTGCAGGAGACGGACCCAAACCGCCTGGTGGCTGTTCACGCGACACGCGCGCAAGCCTACTATCTGGGACGGCAATTTGAGCAGGCGGTCCAGGAATGCGCCAAGGGGCTGCAACTGGATGCGCACCACTTCATGCTGCACTACATCATGGGACGCTCCTACATGCGGCTGGGCGATAAAGACAAAGCCATAGCCCAGCTGGAAAAGGCCAGTTCGCCCGGTCACATTCCGCTGGTGGATGCAGCCTTGGGATTAGCCTACGCCGTCACCGGAAGGCTAGAGGAAGCCAGGAACATAGGAAATTCATTCAAACACCTGCTGGAGACGCGCTACATCCCTCCGACTTATTTCGGAATGCTTTACGCAGGCTTGGGGGATCGCGAGCGGGCGATTGCGTGGCTTGAGAAGGCTTTCCGCGAGCGCGCAGACGGGCTCACTTGGCTCAACGTGGACCCGATGATGGACGACATGCGGCAGGATCCTCGGTTCTTGGAGTTAGTGGAGAGGATTGGACTGTAGTGTCTGTGCCACAAAGTCCTCGTGTGCACCCCAGGGTTAATTGAATTCTGAAGAAGAGATGACCTTGAAGGGCAGGGCACTGAAGGCCGTATCAACTGCATCACAACTGTAGTTGATCGTGAAGGAGCCGCTGGTTGTGGAACTGGTCTGCAGGTTTACCGGAGTCGACGGATCGGCCTGAAGCAGCACTGCTCCATTGATCGTCCCACTCCCGTTCTGGATTGCAAGCTGCCCGTTGCCGCTGCGGACGAGCACAATTCCGGTCCAATTGAGGGTGCCGCCATTCAGCTGCAGGCTATTTTGCACAACCAAAACACCATAACCCGTGAGCGGCGTCTGCAGGTTGAGACCACCAGTGCCTTGTATGTCGAGAATTACAGGCGCGCCGGGTGCGCCATAAGATGTGTTCAGCATGCCCCCGGCGGGAATCGAGATGTAATTGGACTGCAGCTTTGCGGCATTCACCAGGTTACTCATTGCGGTGAAAGCATCCGGCAGGACCGAAGAGGAGGGCGGCTGATAGAGCGCCGGGTCAGCCTGATTGCCAGTGCCTCCTGTAAATGGAGCCGGTGCGGACGGATCATAAGAAGCCGTGGGGATGTGCGGTGCGTAGACCGCGCTGGTGGCCCTGAGCTGCGGAGCAGAAAGATCGAGAGTGGAAGGGTCGGCTCCGGTCAGTGTGATGGATGAGCTTCCGGACCCGCCACTGCTGCCGCCGTCATGGCCATCATGATGGTCGCCGCTACCGCTGCCGCTGCTGCTGACCGGGATCGTTACCGTGCCGAACCGCGGCGTTTGATCGGTACCTCGCACCCACCAGAGAGGAGCGTTGCAAGAGGCGCCAGCAGGAGCGTAGGACAGAGTGGATCCGTCAGCCGGATTACACGCGGCATTCGCGCTGGTGACAATATCCGTGCGGACTTTAAGTAACCCTTGCTGGAACTGGGTGCGGGCATTGTCGCTATCGAGGGCCAGCGCTGCGACATTTGAACAGCGGCTGGTGGTGGGCAGAGTGCCATCTGGGTTGTGATTTCTGCCGTCGACAATAGTCTTCGGAATGGTTCCATTTCCAAATGTAGGCAGGTTTGCGGTGGCAGCGTCCACCGTGACCGCCCCGGCAGGTCGAATCGAGGGCGCCACCACTTCAGAGCGCAATATCCGCCGAGATGAGTTGCGGCTAACACCCGGTGTCGTGGCGAGCGAGGTGACCATGAACACGGTCTGCATTCCGTTAGCATCACAGGATGCATTCAAGCCGCCAGGGGAGACTTGTTCTCTTACGCCGTCCCAGCAGATGGGGAGGTCAAGTGTGGAGGGACCATTCGCTCCATTCACGAAATAGGGATCCGCGATGCGGTTGGTCTTCATGTTGATACGCGCCCACTTGAATGATGCCGCCGCCCCAGGCGCAATCTTCGATGCCTGATTAGCCAGTGACCAGTTGTTTACAGTGGGAAGCACAGTACATTTTGAGTATTTGTCCGCGCCGGAATTGAAATCATGACAGAGCTGATCATCGAAGGAAGGATTGTTTGGATCGGTGGGATTCACGGTCCCGCTGCCATTATTGACAATATAGAGCACGCCGTTTGGATTGCCTGCAATGTCCCTTGGTAAGTTGTCAGCAAGGCCGCTGGGATCGGCCGCAGATGTGTAGCGAATGCGATCGCGAACTTCCTCCAGTCCCAGGCGAGCTGCGTAGTAGGCGCTTACACCGCTGCGGTAGTTGGAGTCGATGTGCGTCTCCGTGTCCGACGAAACGTACATGAACACACCAATGGCTGAGAGCAGGAGAAGAGCAAACAGGGACAGCAGGAGCGCTGCGCCCCGTTCGCGTTTCTGTCTGGTGGCCACTGGGTTCACTGTTTCGGCCTCGCAAGTGAGGAGAGAGCGACTGTCACAGGTTGATTGCTGACCGGATCGCGCTGACCGGTGGTCAACGTGAGGTTGATCTTGATCGCTGCCACGGCACCCAGGTTTTGCAATCCCTGAGGGGTGGTGATGTCATTTCCGGTGCTCAGATCGACTGGATTCCCAAGGCGATCAAAAAACTCAAAGATGTTCTGGCCTGATTGTCCCGGAGCCGTACCGGGCGGCACCAGATGCGCAGCTTCTGTGTAGGATGTCGCAGCTATAGGCGCGCTCGCCGAAAAGGGCTGAACCTTTGGGGTAGCGCTGCGGCGGACGCAAGGGCAATTGGGGTCATTGGCGTCGGCGGATACATAACTGATGTCAACGCTATAAACCTGACCTTCACCATTTACGTCGCCTTCAAACTGTATTTCCGTAGGCGTCGCGCTCACCAGTCCCGCGGCCACGGATGGATCACCAAGGGCCGGCTGGCTCGCAAACATTGACGGACCGGGATAGCCGCTCATGTGAAGATCGCGGACAG
>DATAEJ010000092.1:0-47255 GCA_036258095.1 Candidatus Angelobacter sp.
ATCCAGATCTGGTAAAGATGGACCGGCTCGCTTTCCGAGTGGTTGAACTCGCTGTGACGCACGCCGGTACCGGCGCTCATTTTCTGCACTTCTCCCGGCCGGATAACGGACCCGGTTCCCATGCTGTCCTTGTGCTCCAGTGATCCCTCCAGAACGTAGGTGATGATCTCCATATCGCGATGAGGGTGGGTCGGAAAGCCATAACCAGGCTTCACCCAGTCCTCGTTGATCACTCGCAGGCTGCGAAATCCCATAAACCTGGGATCGTAGTATTCCGCAAACGAAAACGTATGATACGTGTCCAGCCAGCCGTGGTTCGCATGGCCTCTCTCGTTCGCCCGTCGAACCTGAATCATCTCTGCCCCCTTTGTACGTCCTTCACTATTCACTTAGATGCTTTGACGTCGAAATAGTTTCGGGCGGTGAGGCACAGCAGAGCAGGCGTCTTCGCTCGACTTAAGATTAGTCGTTACCTGCGTCCTTCCACTTGAACTTCTGTGGTTTGAGCAGGGGCAGCAGGCTGTTGTAGTCGTCGGTCCAGAGCCGCAGGCCGGAAATCGCCTGGATTTCCGTGCTTGCCTTCTTTACCTCGTCGCGGTTCAGGAACTCTTCGTTTTCCGTAACCAGCACCCAGTCAGAACTGTACGCCCCAGTCTCTTCGTTCTCCTCGGAGATGATGAACGCTGTCTTCAGCTTCGCCTGGTCCGCCTGCTCCCGCACCACAGGAGCGAGACGCAAATACTGATTGGAGACGTGGATCGCCAGAATGCCCTCCGGCGTGAGATGCCGGCGATAGAGTTCAATCGCTTCACGTGTGAGTAGATGCACTGGGATTGCATCGCCCGAGAAAGCATCGATCACCAGCACGTCATAGTGTTGGGGCTCTTCCGCCGCCAGCGACAAACGGGCGTCACCCATTACGATTTCGGTTTTTGCTTTCGAGTCCTTCAGGTAAGTGAACAGGCTGTTCGCCAGGCGTGGGACAAGCGGATTGATGTCATAAAACCGGAACACGTCACCTTGACGGCCATACGCCGCCAGCGTGCCTGCTCCCAGGCCTACAACTCCCACACGCCGGCGGCGATTACCGCAACAGTATTCAATGGCCATTCCCACGCCTGAGTCCGTTGCATAGTACGTAGTCGGCGATGTACGAAGCTCCTCGCTGAAGATCTGCGTCCCGTGCTGGATCGTTCCGTGAATCAGGGTGCGCGTATAGGTCCCGCTCGGAGGCTCAAACTCCTGGGTCACACGCAAGGTTCCGTAAAAGTTCCTCAACTGCACGATTGCATCTTTTCCATACTTCCGCGCCTGGAGAACAAGCACCACACACATTCCAATCACCGCAGCCGTCCACAGCAGCCGCGCGAGCACGCCGGAATTCCACGTCACCGCCAGAATCAGGACACAAGTCAGCATGAGGCCGCAAACCAGTTCATAGTTGGCGCGAAAGACTAGCGGCGCCAGCATGCCGACGAATATGGCGCCCAGGGCTCCTCCCGCCGAGATCATCAGGTAGTAAGAAGTCGTATGCTGCGGAGCCGGACGCAGCCGGTACAGTTCCCCATGAAGCACGACGCAGATGATCAGCAGCGCAAGGCAATAAAACACCACAGTCGCTGTAATCGGCATGCTCATGCTGGGCTCCGTCATCATGTAGGCGACTGACCCGAGAAAAACCGCGAGAAAGCCGAGCATCGTGTAGCGAGGGTAGTAGCGCTCCCCATTAAACGCCCAGATGAAGCTCAACAGATAGGAGATCAACGGCACGATCCACAGCAGAGGAATTGCGGCGACGTTCTGGCTCAGATGATTCGTGAACGCGCTCAGCAGCAGCGATCCACAAGCAGGCAGCAGTAGCCACAGCGATTTGTCCTGCAAACTTGGCTTGGCCGTTTCATAGATTTCGTAAGTAGTCTCGCGTGCTTGTGACGGCACTCGTGCGGCGCTGGTCCAGAGCACCCCGCACACGGCAATCGCAAAGACCACGAATCCTACCAGCCATATCAGGCTCTGCTCGCGGAGGCTGAGCCTTGGTTCCATCCACCACGGGTAAATCACCAGCGCCAGGAGTGATCCGAAATTTGAAAGCGCAAAAAGCCGGTACGGCGCTCTCATCCCGCCGTCTCCCGAGTATCCCAATGCATACCACGCTTGCAAGAGTGGATTGGTGGCGGAGAGGATCACGAACGGAGTTCCGATCAGGATCGTCAGAAGCAGAAACACGCTCGTGATCGGGTGCATGGTGGAAGCGTGCAGGTCAGGCTGCACAGCCCAACAGCCCTGTACCAGGGCCAGCGCGAGCACTGCAGTGTAAATGGCTGCCTTTCCCTTTGCGCCCAGCCGGATTCTGGCAGCCAGCCAGTGCGCGCACAGGTAGCCCAGCAGCAGCGCCGTCTGAAAATACACAAGGCAGGTGATCCATACGGCCGCAGAGCCGCCCAGTAAGGGCGTCAACCGCTTACCTGCAATGGGCTCGATGAGAAAAAGAAGAAAGCTGCCGAGAAAAATGGCAGCAGCATATAAGAATGTCAGCAGGGACATGGGCGCTTAAAGATAGCACGCCTAATCTTCCCCGACTCCAAGTTTCCGGCAAAGCTTGCCCAGTTCTTCCTGCTCGGTGCTGTTCAATCGGGCCATGACTTCAACAATCCGGCGAACGTGTCCGGGGAAAATCTTCGCGATCAGTTTCCGGCCACCTGGAGTGATGGTTGCCAGAACGAATCGCTTGTCTTTGCCCTGCTGCTGCCGCTTCACGAGGCCGCGCTTTTCGAGGTTATCGATGACCAGCGTCAGGTTGCCGCTGCTGGTGAGAATTCGTCGTGCCAGGTCACCGAGATTGAGCGGTCCCACATGGTAGAGCGCCTCCAGCACCGCAAACTGGCTGGGGGTAAGATCCGCCTCTTCCAGACCGACTCGGGCATAAGCCAGCGCCGTGTTGCCCGCTCGCGCCAGCTTCACATAACTATCCAAGGCGCGCTCCTCGCGCGCCGAACCTTTGAAGTTCTTGCTCATTTTCGGGCCTGCGCCTCCGTCAAGCGCAATATACATGGGCAAAGGAACCTTTCCGGGTTCCTTTGCGTCATGGTTTTAACCGCGAATTGTCTCTGATTTCTTACTGGATATCAAACTGTTCTGGATGAAGCAGCGCGTCCGACTTGACCAGGATCGTCCGTTTGGTCAGGTCTTCCATTTCCTGGATCCACCGTCCCCCGTTCCCCTTCAGCGCCTTGCCTACCTCAGGATTGACGCGCACCATGATGTCACGCTCGAAGTGCCGCGACATTTTCCGCATTTCCACGTAAATCTCGTTGCAGACGGTGGTCACGGACTTGATCATGCCCGTCGCCTGACAAGTCGGGCACGGCTGGCCCAGCGTCCGCTCCAGTGACTGCTTGACCCTTTTGCGCGTGATCGCCACCAGGCCGAAGTCGTTGAACTGCAGCACCTTGGAAGGCGCGCGATCAGCCTTGAGCGCCTCTTCCAGCGCCTGCATGACCTTCTGCCGGTTCTTGCGCTCGTCCATGTCGATGAAGTCAATCACGATGATGCCGCCCAGGTCGCGTAGCCGGATCTGCCGTACGATCTCCTTAATGGCATCGACGTTCGTCTTCACGATTGTGTCTTCCAGGCGCGCCGTCTTGCCCACGTACTTCCCGGTGTTCACGTCGATGGCCACCAGCGCTTCCGTCTGGTTGATCACGATATAACCGCCGCTTTTCAGCCACACTTTTGATTTCAGGGCCTTGTTGATTTCGTCCGTGATGCTGAATTGCTCGAACAGCGGCGTGTCCTTGGTGTACAGCTTCACACGCTTCAGCAGCGACGGCTGGAAACGGCTCACGAAGCGCAAAATGCGTTCGTACTCCTGCTCTGTATCCACCCAGATTGTCGAGAATCCGGTGGTGACCTGGTCACGCAAAATGCGCTCCACCAGGTTCAGGTCGTGGTAGATCAGCGCCGGCGCTTTTGATTTTTCGGAGCGCTGCCTGATTTCGTTCCAGAGGTTGATCAGGAAACGGATATCTGCACGTAGATCCTCTTCGCTCGCGCCGGATGCGGCCGTACGCACGATGAATCCTCCGCTGCTTTCCCCGCGTTCGCTCAGCACAATCCGCTTCAGGCGATGCCGTTCCTCTTCCGACGCGATCTTCCTTGACACCCCCGTGTGATGCACTGTGGGCATGTAAACCAGAAAGCGTCCCGGCAAGGCGATGTGGCTGGTGATGCGAGCGCCCTTCTTAGCAATGGGCTCCTTCGCAATCTGAACGACAATTTCCTGACCTTCTTTCAACAAGTCAGAAATCGCAGGCAATTGGCGCGGCTGCTGGAACCTGCGCCCCCGCATCCTGCGGCCCGGACGACGTCCGCCGCCGCGGCGGTCACCCCGACGGTCAGAACGCTGCTGCTGCTGATATCCGGCAGTTCCAGACCCGGCGCGATGTTCAGCCCGCGCGCCCTCCAGATTTTCTTCGCTGTGCTCGGACTGTTCAAAGCCTTCACCCGGCTCAGCATCCTCCTCATCGAAGTCGCCAAAGTCGCCGGAATGGCCTGTCTCCTCTTCGTCGGTCTCTTCTGCGCCTTCGTCGAGGCCCTCGGCTTCATATTGCCCGGTCGCGCGCTCGTTGATGTGCGCATCCCGGACGGCATCGGTCAGTTCGCCGCCCATCGCAACATACTGTTCGTGGCCCGTCCCGAGCACCTCTTCTTCCAGCTCTTCGAAATCGCCCAGGTCAAGTGAGTCTTCGTACGTCGCCAGTTCGCTTTCTTCTTCCTCGATCGTTTCTTCTTCGAAGACTCCGCTCGCCGGTGCTCTCCATGGATGCTGTTCCGTGACTTCAGTCTGCTGCGTCGTCTGTTGCTGTTGCTCTTCCTGAGCAATTTCTTCGTGCGTGCCGGCAGATTCCTGAACCCGCTCGTGTGCAGCGTGCTGCGCCGGTTGCTGAACTTCTTCCTGGATCTCGTCTTCGGTCTCAGTCTCTGCTCCTCCGAAGGCGGCAGCCACATTCATGCCTTCAAAACGCTGCTCTTGCTCGGCGTAGGCTTCCTGCGCCGACCGCTGCTCCTCATGCTCAACTGGCTGCTCATTTTCTGCCGGAGCTGTCAGCGCAGCTGCCGAGCTCGACTCATCATGATGCTCCTGGATTTCCGGCTCGGGCACATCATGGTGATAGGTCTCCTCTTCCACCTGTGCTTCCTGCATTGACCCTTCATGCTGCTCAGCAACTGCGGATGGCCGGGCAGTCTGCCTGTGGCGATACTTGGAGATCGATTCTCCAGGCAGAACCATAGAGCCCGGAGTGAAATCAGCAGGGTTGAGCGCATACTCGGTAGATGGGCGGACGGATGGCCGCGGAACACGCGTTGCCTGTTTCTCTTCCCTCGCAGGCGTGGAACCCTGCGGCTGGTACTTGGAGATCGACTCTCCCGGCAAGACAACTGGAGAATGCGCAGGAGTCTCATGCCTGGCCTGCGGTTGGCCGCTTTCACTCGGAGCCGCCTCCGCGTGCTGGCCATGGGATCCGTTGCCATGTTCGGGGCGGCTTGCCTGAGCCTCTTCGCGCGCCGGACGTTCTCCACCGTCCTCACGATCCTGGAAACGACCACCACGTCCACGGCGACGGCGACGCCCTTTCCACTTGCGGGCGCCTTCACGCTCGCCTTCCTGGTCTCCGCTTTCTCGTGATGCCGCTGAACTTTCTTCGCCGCCAGCATCTTCTTCTCCTGCCACCTCAGCCGGAGGAATAATCTCTTCCGCTTCAATGGGCATGCTCGAGGCAGCGGCCTGCTCCTCGGCCGGCTCAGTAATGAGCGGCCGGCTGCGTGTGACCGCCTGCTCCAGGCCATCAGTATCTTCCTCTTCGAGAAGGAAGTCCGATACATAGAGGAATGCGTCGCGCTCAAGTCCAATATTGACGAACGCGGATTGCATGCCCGGCAGCACGCGCGTTACACGGCCTTTGTAAATGGATCCGGCGAGAGTGTATTCATTCTCGCGCTCAAAATAGATTTCCGATAGTTGGTCGTCTTCGACCACCGCAACCTTGGTTTCGTGCGGTGTCGATGAGACGAATAATTCTTTCGACATGGATGTCTCCGGTTTGCTTACCGGCACGCAGAAGAAGACGTCGGGAGAGTCAGGACAAGAGCGTTGCCAGCACCAGTGAAACCGGCGCGGGACAAACTCTTCAATGCCGTGGAGTTCAATCTCGTTCTGAGCAGGGATACACTTCCACCCGCGCGGGGCCATCCCCGATCGTGGGCCTCAGCTATCTGCCTGTAACTTGTTTGAAGAATCCTGGCACCTTCGCATTTCCCTGGTTTGTGGCCACTCTGCGCTCTGGCGCGGGGCCGTTACCCGCCCGGGAATGCATCTCTTGACTCTCTCCGGCTCGCTCCTTCAGGGCCGGCGCCCTCGTTACCGTCAGGGCTTAACGTTGAATCTTGTTTTCCGGTCAGTTCACGAACCGGCGCATGCGAACGTTCATAATAATTCCCAGCGCCAGGAACATGAACAACAAAGATGAGCCACCATAGCTCATCAGGGGTAGCGGGATGCCGGTAACCGGCATGTACCCAACCACCATTCCCGCGTTCACCAGGATATGGAACAGTAACACTGCTACCACACCCATCACCACGAACCCCCCGGCGCGATCCGGCGCCGTCTGGGCGTTGTGGACGAGACGCATTAACACTAAGAAGTATAACAGTAATAGTGCAACCGCGCCTACGAAGCCGTGCTCCTCAGACCACGCGGCGAAAATGAAGTCTGTGTGCGGCTCCGGCAGGAACGCTCCTTGCGTCTGCGATCCACCACGGATTCCCCGGCCCCAGATCCCGCCGTGGCCCACCGCAATCTTTGACTGTTCCAGCTGATAACCTGACTTCTGCGAATCCGCCTCGGGATGCAGGAACGTGGTCAGCCGGTCTTTTTGATAGGGCTTGAGTCCGTAATGCCAGATCGCTGGCGCCAGAACACCCGCGATCACCACCAGGATGAGCGTATGACGAAGCTGAATTCCGCCCAGGAACAAGGCCATCACAGCCAGAGGAACATAGGTCAGGGCCGTACCCATGTCCGGCTGTTTGAGAACCAGCAGCATCGGGACCCCGACTATCATGCCGGCTTTCATCACATCCAGCACTGACGTAAGGCGTTCATTTTCGTCGCTGAAATACTTGGCCATGGCCAGGATAAGCACCAGCTTCACCCACTCCGATGGCTGGAAGTGGAACCCTCCCGGAAACTGGATCCAGCGGCGCGCCCCCAGGTACTTCTTCCCGAAGACTGCAACCGCCAGAAGCGAAAGCACCGCGGCGACGTAAAACCAGTGCGCGTTCTCGAGCAGCAGTTGGTAATTCAGCAGGCTGACGATGAACATCAGCACCACGCCGCCTATGATCCAGTAGACCTGCTTGATATACAGAGGCGTTCCAGAAGTGGCGGCAAACTTTGTCCCGAACGTGCTGCTGTAAATTTCCAGCACGCCCAGCGAGCAGATCAGGAGCACAAATGACAACAGGACCCAGTCAAAATCTCGAAAGCTGAAGTTCCGCATCAGTCGCCCTTCACCACCCCGATGCCAGGCACGGCCACAGGCTGGATCTTCTTTGCCAAACTTGTTGGGGCGAGCTTCATCATCAGAGTGCCGCCGTGGAGATGCTCGTCTGCAGGCTGCGGCTCCTGAAATTCGGCATTCTGCTGCTTGTCAGCGCCCCCTGCAGTCGTAGTCGTCCACATACCTGCAATCGGCACTGAACCGGGATCCGCCTTGTCACTGAACAAAGTCGGATTGTTGCGCAGCCGGCGCTGCTTCTCCACATAGGCCTTGATCACCTGCGAAGCCACGCGCGCAGCCAGATACCCGTGTTCGCCCTGTTCAATCAGCACGCAAACCACTATCTCAGGATTGCGGCGCGGCGCCACGCCGGCGAACCAGCCGTTATCGTTGAACTGTTTGCCGCCTGCGCCCTTGCTCTTGCGCAGCGCATTACTCACAACCTGGGCGCTCCCCGTTTTGCCCGCGAAATCAACTCCTTGCAGATGAGCGCTCGGCGCTGTACCGCCCGGATTCACCACACCTGCCATCGCGTCCGTGATCGTGATCCAGGCCTGCGGATCAAGCTGGACGCGGCTCACGTCCGGCATGCTGGTATTCACCAGCCCCTTGAACTGGTCGGGCAACTGGTCCGGATTCACTACGTGCGGACGATAAAGCGTTCCGCCCATCGCGATGCCGCCAATCGCCCGCGCCAGCTGAATCGGCGTAGTCGCCACCGCGCCCTGCCCAATGCCTACGGAAATCACCTCGCCAGCGTACCACTTCTGCCGGAAGGTCCTCATCTTCCACTCTTCTGATGGCATCACGCCGCTGACTTCGTTCGGCAGGTCGATTCCAGTCTTCTTGCCGAGCCCAAACGCAGTGGCCCACTTCGCGATCTTCTCGATCCCGAGCCGCTCGGCAAGCGTGTAGAAAAACACGTCACACGATTGATATATCCCTTTGGCCAGATCCACTGGCCCGTGCACGCGATGCTCGGCAACCACCCAGCATTTGAAGTAGCGTCCGTAGAACGTTCCGCCGCCAGGGCAGTTCACATGCAGGTTTTGGGCAATGCCTTCATTCGTGCCCGCTACCGACATAATGATCTTGAAAACTGATCCCGGAGCCAGCTGTGCCTGAATGGCCTTGTTCAACAGAGGATGCGCCGGATCACTGACCAGGTCATTCCACTCTTTGGCCGAGATGCGCACCGCAAAATCGTTCGGATCAAAAGTCGGCCGGCTTACCATGGCCAGAATCTCGCCGTTCCGCGGATCCATTGCCACGATGGCACCGTTCTTTCCTTCCAGTGCCTGCTCTGCCGCCTTCTGCACGTCGAGATCAATCGTTAGCTTCAGCTTCTGGCCGGGCACCGCGGGCACGTTCGCGTCCGACGGCCTCCCTACTTCGCGCCCGTGGCTATCGACGATCACGCGTCGCGATCCATCGCGCCCCATCAGCACGTCGTTATACTGCAATTCCACACCCGATTGGCCTACAATGTCACCACGCTGATAAACCTCGAACTTCGGCGAGTTCAGCATTTCTTCACTGACCTCCCCAACGTACCCGATCAGGTGTGCAAGAAATCCGTTCTTCGGGTAAAGCCGCCGATGCACCATCAGCGTTTCCAACTCGGGAAGCTGATCACGATGCGCCTCAATGAACGCGCTCTCGTCCGGCGTGATGTCGTCCTTGATGATGATCGGCTCGAACGAGGGCTTCCGTGCAAGCGCGTAGCGACGTACCTTCTCGCGAATTTCGTCAGCGCTGATATGCAGTCCGTCGGCGATCTTTTGTGCGTCGGCATTGAGATCGCGCCCCTGGTCACGCAGCAGCAGCGCGGAGAACGATGGATAGTTATCAACGATCAGCTGACCATCGCGGTCCAGCAGTTTGCCACGTGGTGCGAGTACGGGAACACGGCGAATGCGGTTCTGCTCGGCTCGAGTGAAATACTCGTCACTCTTTCTTACCTGCAAGCTCCACAGCCCGTAGGAAAGGACGAGAAACACTCCCAAAATGGTGTACTGTACGACCGTGAGTTTTATTGCCGGGATTTTTTCGTCGCGACCGGACATACCTTGCTGCTGAGCGCCGCCTTTGCCACCTGCAAATGGTTGGATTTTCCTTGGAAGGCCCTGTAAATAGAGTACCGCAAGTCAAGCCCGCTCAACCTAGGCGGTATCCCTCAATACAGTTACCGAAGGATTACGTTGAGCGGCGGGGCGTGAGCGTAACGGAAGCCCGAGGTCCCGTGAACGCGCGCTGTCCGCGTGTTGACGTGAGAGCCCGCTGGCCGCATCCAAAGCCGTGCTTTCCGGGGAGGAACTAAGCCCGTTCTTTGAGCCTGTCCAGTAGCGCGAACAAGACCACCGCAAGCAGACCATTCGCCAGAGCGGCGATAAGAGAATGTGTCCAGTTCACCGCTTCGTTCATGCCCGCCATCCAGATCGCGATGACCACGTAAACCACGCGGTGGATAATGTAAAACGCAAACGTCATCAGGAAGCGGGATCCGGGATTGTCAACGTCCAGCTTCACACCCAGCGAAGAAGCCAGGTACCCGATGATCGTCTTGGCAATCCCGTTCAGTCCTACCGGGATACCTGCAATCGAGTCCTGAAGTGTTCCAATCAGCGCTCCGGTGAGCATTCCGGGAATAGGACGGCGCCGGGCTACGGCGAAGAAAATCGTCACCAGCAGCGGCAGGTCAAACGTCTCCAGGAACTGGACGTGCCGCGTGAAGAAACTCTGGACGAAAATGGCAAGCAGCGGCACCCCAAAGGATGCCACCCAGCTAAACCGGTGGACTTCAACTTCCTCCCGCGATGTCAGCGTAATGGCAGCGTAGTTCATCGCGGCGGCCTTTCCGCAGACCCTGCGGCGGGCGTTGCCGTGTCAGCAGCAGGCGAAGCAGTCGGGCTCGCGCTCGGTTTAGGCTGAGGCTTTTTCGGCGTTCCTGTTTTTGTCGTCGTGTTCCCCGCGCCAGCTGCTGACGTTGTTGCCCCACTGGGATTTTTCGGTGAAACGCTCGGGCTGGGAGTAGGCGAGGCCGTTGTCGCCGGTTTCTTCTGAGCCGACGGATTGCTTGTCGCGGTACCGGTCGCCGAATTCGCAATTGGCTGCGTCCCGCCCGTTTTCGTCGTAGTATTTTGAGCTGGTTTGGGCTGGCTTCCACTACCCGTGGTAACCGCACCTGACGGCTTCACCCCGGTCACTCCCGTTCCGCTTGCTGCGGATGGTGACGGGCTCGGCCGCGGTGCAGCCGCAGCAACCGCGGGCTTCGCAGCCCCTGTAGCAGGATTTGTGCTTCCTGCCAGCGGACTGGCCTGAGCCGGAGCGGCCGGATTCGCTGAAGCAGCCGTCTTCTTTGCGCCAGGCGCCTTGGCCGGCGTCGGCGAAGGTGTTGGATTCACTGTCGGCAGCCGTTCGGCAAGGATGTCTGCCGCACGCACGGAGTTGTTTCCCGACGTGAGCTGTGTTGACTGCTCTGACTGCCGCGTCACAATCAGCACTTCTTCAAGCTGGCTGAGATTCGATGCCGGCTTCACCTTGATTGAGAGAAACGGATCCCCCTCCCGGTCCGGGCTCACCTCGCTTACCGTTCCCACCGGCATGCCTTTGGGGAAAATGCGATCGCCACCGCTGGTCACCACCGGCTCGCCGACACTCACGTTCTCATCGGCCATGATGTACTTGACCTTCAGTTCGCCCTGCGGTGTGCCGCTTAGTACACCCTGCAGGCGCGAGTTCTGCAGGATCACACCTGCGCCGCCGTCGCGATCATTGATCAGAATGATCTGAGAGCTCAGCGGAAAAACATCCTTTATCTTCCCCACCACACCATCCGGCGTGATCACGGCCATGTCGATCTTTACGCCGTCGCGTGCTCCCTTATCGATGTAGAGAACGCGTGACTGCTCGCTGCCGCTCGCGCCAATCACCTGCGCCGCCATCGTCTGTCCGACATAGCGCTCACGGAAGCCGAGAAGCGCCTGCAAACGCTGCGCCTGGCCCGCATCTTCCCGCAGGCGCACCTGTTCCAGTTTCAGTCGCGCCAGTTCCTCCTGCAGTTGCTGGTTCTGCTTGCGCGCGTCATGAAGGTCAATGTAGTTGTGCCAGTTGCGGCGGAAGAAGTGGCCAGTGCTCACCAGCACACGCTCGACCGGAGTGATTGCAGTTACCGTCCAGACGCGAATCAGCCGCGTGCCGCCGGAGGAACTGGCTGTCCTGCCGCCAGTCTCCGCGCGTTTCACCTGCGTCGCCAGTGCTACCACCTGAATAAACAGGATCAGCATGAGGACGAGCGGGTTCTTGTAGCGGCTGAAGAAATTTTCCATGAGCTGCTTTTCAGGAGGGTCGTTCCCTGCAGGCGAACGTGTTCAGCACGCGTCCGCCACTCGGGTTAATCGATCGAGATCTTCCGCAACAGCTTGAAGTCGCTGAGCATCTTGCCCGTTCCCAGAACCACGCTGGCAAGGGGATCGTCGGCAATCGAGACCGGCAAGCCCGTTTCTTCGCGGATACGTTTGTCCAGATTCTTGAGCAGTGCTCCGCCACCGGTGAGCACGATCCCGCGATCGCTGATATCGGCGCTCAACTCCGGCGGCGTACGTTCCAGCGCCACGCGAATTGCATTCATGATGGTGCTGATGCACTCGGAAAGCGCTTCGCGAATTTCGCTGTCATCGATCGTGATCGTCTTGGGCACGCCTTCAATCAGGTTGCGGCCCTTGATTTCCATGGTCAGCGGCTTGTCCAGCGGATATGCCGACCCGATTTCAATCTTGATGGTCTCAGCGGTGCGTTCACCAATCAGCAGGTTGTATTTGCGCTTGAGGTAATTCATGATGGCTTCGTCCATCTGATTACCCGCCATGCGCACCGAGCGCGAATAAACGATACCGCTCAGCGAGATTACGGCGATATCAGTGGTGCCGCCGCCGATATCCACTACCATGTTGCCGCTCGGTTCCGTAATCGGCAGCCCTGCGCCGATCGCGGCCACCATGGCCTGTTCTACCAGATGAACTTCACTGGCCTTGGCCCGATAGGCGGAGTCCATGACCGCTCGCTTTTCCACCTGGGTGATCTCAGAAGGCACGCCGATCACGATCCGCGGATGCACCAGCATCTTGCGGTTGTGCGCCTTCTGGATGAAGTAGTTCAGCATCTTTTCCGTAACTTTGAAATCGGCGATCACGCCATCTTTCATCGGTTTAATGGCTACAATGTTGCCGGGAGTGCGGCCCAGCATCTCTTTCGCTTCCTTCCCAACCGCTTCTACTTCACCGGTGTTCTTGTTGATCGCCACGATAGAGGGCTCGTTCACCACAATTCCCTTGCCCTTTGCGTATACCAGTGTGTTAGCGGTACCCAGATCGATGGCTAGATCGCTGGAGAACATGCTGAACAGCGAGCGCAGATTATGAATCCGCGAATTTTCCAGTTTGAAACCGTTTGACGACATACCTGCTTCTTTCTTCTCCAATTTCCCGGGGCACTTTTTCTATCTGGGACGCTCCACTGCTGGCGGGCAGGAACGGCAAATCAACTTGTGCGGGACTCGACTCTTCTACTCTGGAGCAAAACACCGCTCGCAACAATAAGGATTTTACTGGATATTTACCGGCCGCGACACGACGTTGTACCCGCCTTTTGCGTCCTGTGCCGTAATAGTAATCCAGTTCTCCCCCGGCGGCAGCTGATTGGTATAATGCGTGAACTTACCTTCGCTGCTGACCCTCGGCACTTCCTGCCCGTTCACCATCACACGCGCACCCGCCTCCGTTTTCCCCCGCACCTCAAACGTATGCCCGTGCTGAATGAACGGCTCCACGTCCAGCAGCAGGTTGGCACTTGAATCAGCCTTCGAAATCACGGTGAAAGAACTCCGGTCCGCCGCCACCGATTCTTTCCCGTTCTCTCCCAATGCCTGCACTTCCCAGAAATACGTCCCTGGCTCCAGTCCCTGTACTGCCAGTTCCAAATGTTGCCAGTTCTTTTCCTCCACCACCAGCGGCCCGCTGAAGAACTGGTTTTTTGCGAGCTTCAAGTGATATCCCTTTGCTCCATCCACCAAAGACCAGTACAGGCTGATACTCTTCGTCTTCGGGTCCAGATGAACCACATCACCTGCCTTGGGCGCCATTAACGTGGGTGGGGCGATTACCTTGCTCTTCGCGATTGTGGTGCTACCGGTGGGCAGCGTGGCCTTTTCATTGACCGCCAGCGTCGTATTCGTAGTGCCGCGGCTCAGGTCCGAAGTTCCTTTGGTCTGCGTGATGGATGTCTCGTCTTTCGTCGGATCGTTCACCACCGTCGCCGCGCTGCTCGGCGCCATGCTGGCCGTGGTGTCACCCACGATCACCTGCGACCTTGAGCCGCGAGCCATTGAATCTGTGGTGGATAAATCTACGGTGCCTGTCGTCACCTGGACTGCCACGCGCGTCTGCTGCTGTGCCGTCACGGAGTTTTCCTGAATCACGATCAGCGAAT
Source organism: Candidatus Angelobacter sp. (assembly GCA_036258095.1). Taxonomy (GTDB): domain Bacteria; phylum Acidobacteriota; class Terriglobia; order Terriglobales; family Acidobacteriaceae; genus Angelobacter. The sequence continues at coordinate 14,049 of DATAEJ010000092.1, forward strand.
CCGGCTTTACGGAGTAACTCGTTTGGTCAGTGAAAACCACACGCGCCATGCCCTCGCCGGACGTCTGCACCACATCGTTCTTCTCCAGAGCCAGACTGTAATCAGCTGTCACCCAGACGTTTGAACTTGCCTTTCTCACCCTGACCACACCCACCAGATTCGTGAAATGTGCCTGCTGCGGCCCCGGTTCAGTTACCTGTCCGCTTGCGCCCGCTGAACCAACGCCCACCTTGGAAAGCGCATGCCCTATCTTCACCTGCCCGGCAACAATCATTCGGTTGGAAAAGTCAGGGAAAGCAAAGTAGATGACAATCAATGCTAGGCCGAACAAGGCCATCAGGCCCATCAGCACGCTGCGATAGGTGATGGTGACGTATGAAACGTGGAAGCCGGCGGATTGTCGCTTGTGCGCCACTGTTATTGCTGGTGGATGGGGAGTTTTCCAATTAGTTACTACAGAGTACCACAAGTATTTCGGGGCGAATCCATGTGTCAACTGCCCAAAGGTGCTCGAACCTGAAGAGCCTGGCGGACGCCGGATCTCGCTCCGGCAGTTAAACCTATAGCGCTCTTAGTTCCCTGGAAAGTGGATCAGGGGGAACCCCGGATTCGCTTCTACCGCAAAGCGACAGCCGCGACATTGGCGTCGCGGCTGTTCTACTTCTCAGCGAATTGCTCTAGAGCGAGCTCATATTTGCCAGGAACTCGGCGTTGGATCGGGTCTTGGCCATTCTCTCCGTTAGCAGTTCCATCGCTTCTACCGGTGAAAGTGGATTGAGCACCTTGCGAAGCACCCAGATACGCGCCAGGTCTTCCTTGGGAATAAGCAGCTCTTCCTTGCGGGTTCCAGAGCGCTGGATGTCGATGGCCGGGAACACGCGCTTGTCGACCAGCTTGCGGTCAAGGATGATTTCCATGTTGCCGGTGCCCTTAAACTCTTCAAAGATCACGTCATCCATGCGCGAGCCGGTTTCCACCAGGGCTGTGGCAATGATCGTCAGCGAACCGCCCTCTTCAATATTGCGGGCCGCACCGAAGAAGCGCTTCGGACGCTGGAGCGCGTTCGAATCCACGCCGCCGGAGAGCACCTTGCCCGAGGGCGGAACAATGGTGTTGTATGCGCGCGCCAGACGCGTGATCGAATCCAGCAGGATGACCACATCGCGCTTGTGTTCGACCAGACGCTTGGCCTTTTCGATCACCATCTCGGCCACCTGGACGTGGCGGGCCGCCGGTTCGTCAAACGTCGATGAAATCACCTCGCCCTTCACCGAACGCTGCATGTCCGTAACTTCTTCCGGACGCTCGTCAATCAGCAACACGATCAGCACAACTTCAGGATGATTCGTGGTTATGGAGTTGGCGATGTTCTGCAGCAACATCGTCTTGCCGGTGCGCGGGGGCGCCACGATCAATCCGCGCTGGCCCTTACCCACTGGAGTCAGCAAGTCCATAACACGGGCGCTGATATTTTCTCTCACCGTCTCCAGCTTCAGCCGCTCCTGCGGATACAGCGGCGTGAGGTTGTCGAACAGGATCTTGTTGCGCGCCTCTTCAGGCGATTCGAAGTTGACCGCCTCGATCTTCACCAGCGCGAAGTACTTTTCCCCTTCGTGGGGCGGGCGCACCTGGCCACTGATGGTGTCGCCTGTCTTCAAGTCGAATTTGCGGATCTGGGAGGGAGAAACGTAAATGTCGTCAGGACCGGGCAGGTAGTTGTAATCGGGGGACCGCAGGAATCCATAACCATCGGGCAGGATTTCCAGCACCCCTTCGGCAAAGATGTGACCTTCTTTTTCACTCTGAGCCTGCAGAATCTTGAAGATGAGGTCCTGCTTGCGCAGACCGCTGGCGCCAGGAAGGTCGAGGGTGCGCGCGATCTTAGTAAGCTCAGTGATGTTTTTTTCTTTTAGCTCCGCAATTGTCATTTGTCACCTACGGGATTGAATGTATCTGGGAGGAAATGAACGCTGGGTTACAGCAGGCGAGACTTCTTGGGCCTCAGGTCTTTCTGAGGACCCGCCAGGTGGCCTCACCCGGCGGGCTTTCAGGAACATCTATTATGCAGCGCGACGCTCCGGTTCTGCAACTTGAGCCGTGACGGTATTGATCACCTCTTCGGCTTCCTTGGCATCGCCTACGCGCACGAGCACGTCGTTCATCGTCTCCTGAATGCGCGTATTGGGCTTGTGGAACTGACGCGTTGCCTTTGACACCAACTGGCAGAGAAGATAACGATTCTCCACTGTTTCCAGCGCGTCATAGATCAGGTTTGAGCGCATAATTGTTCTCCTTATCAAAACTTAATTAATTGCGAAATAAAATCAACTTCTTACAAAGTCCGCGACCGGGACAGAGCACGTGCCCAAAACTGCCTCGTAGCCTCTTTTAGAGCGGTACAACGACAAGCTGGTGTGTTGGGAGTTCCAGAGACCCTGGTGCGATTATTAGACGCCACAGGTGGCTTCTGAGTTGCTCAAAATGCTCCAATTTCTTGAAGCGGCCTGAAATGATCCCGTAGATTTAGCCAGAACTGCGTGCTTTTCGCCCGCGGATGTTACAAGTTATACGCCAATACGGTCGAACGTCAAGTAAATTCCTTGTATCATAGAAGTTATGTAAGTCCCTTATTTTGTTATATCAGCGCGGCTTGTGGCATTATGGTGGTGAACTCTTACTCCTGCACGAGGTTGTGGCATGCCTGACCCTCGCTACCCCTTAGGCCCTTTCATCCCCGACGCCCATTCAACCGAAGAAACCCGGGCCCACCATATCGTACAGATCGCGACCTTACCCCAAAGATTCCGGAATTCCCTGCGCGGCCTTTCTGCTCAACAACTGGAAACGCCGTATCGCGAGGGGGGCTGGACGCTTCGTCAAGTAGCACATCACGTTCCTGACAGCCATCTGAACGCCTATGTTCGTTTCAAGCTGGCGCTCACGGAGAACGTTCCCACAATCAAGCCCTACGAAGAAGCGGCATGGGCGCGACTGAACGACACTGAGCAGACGCCGATCGAAGTATCTCTGGCACTGCTCGACGCCTTGCACCAGCGCTGGGTAGTTCTGCTGAAGTCCATGAAACCGGAAGACTTCCAGCGCAAGCTGAACCATCCCGAATCAGGCGTACAGGACCTCGATCGGATGCTCGCCCTATATTCATGGCACGGCAATCATCATCTCGCTCACGTCACCACCACCCGGGAGCGCATGAAATGGTGATCCCGTTACCGAATCCGGATGTTCACCAGGTATTGGCTGGTGAAATCAGTCATTTCGCCAACGCGCTTTCCTGGAGCCGGCAGCAAACGGGCGGAAAGCGGTTTTTTCCACTTCACGGAGAGGCTCGCAACGTCGGCGATAATGTTCTCCAACTCCTGCGGAGTTGTGTCTCCGCTCATGGGGATGGCGTCAAGCCCCGCGCTGCACACGGCAGAGTATGAGAGCAGTGCATCTCGACTGATACGGCCTGCTTCCCATCGACGAGCAAGCACGGAATCTTCCAGCACTGGCAGCATCAGGCCGCTGTAGCCGGCATGCAAGACCGGGATCCGCTGCACCGCCGAAGTGATCGTAAAGGCCGCACTTAGCGAACCCGGCGAGCCGATTGGGCCGTCCAGCAGACTTTCGATTGCACCGCCGATGGAAACCTCCTTTAGCGGCACCGGAGTTAGATCGATTCCCTGATAGGTCCACCCCGTCATCTTCTCCGCTCGACGCGCGATCTCTTCGACTTTCCTGGCCTCGGCTCCGAGCATCTGGCCCAGTTTGTCACCAGCAGCTACTACGTCGCCATTGGCGCCCGAGAATGCCTGGTTCACGACCCCCGCAGACTCGATTCCCACAGCAAACGACCGCCCAGCCCCCTGCGTGTAGGTCACCGGGAAAAAAGGTCCGTTCATCGGCGGGAATGCACCGGCGGCAAAACGGAAGTTCCCTTCCCCGTGGTCAGTATGGTCCTGAAGATATTTATTGACCCTCGCTGCGGCATGGATTCCGTTCCAGTGAATCCCCGCTGAATCAGCCACTACGACGAAACCATTAATGGTCTGCGTGTTCGCGATGATCTCGCCCAGCAACTCTGCCTGATTCGGATCGTCGCTGTCGCGCAGCATCGCGGGCCCGATATCTGAATTGAAACCCTCCTGCTGCGCCAGACGGTCAAACTCCCGGAAAAAATTGAGCGACTGCGCTGCCGTGAGCCCGCGCGTGATTTGCGGGAAGGGCTGGGTGGCAATGCGAATCGTCTCAACTTCGTATCCGGCGGCGACGTACTCTTCACGGGCGACCCGCAGCATCCGCACAGCGCTGGCCACCTGCTCACGATAGGCGGCTCGGTCCAGCCTTACGAATGCAGTGATGGTGCGTATCTTCGGCGTGGTTCCCGGAACCCTCACCTGCTGCCCAATCTGCGCCTCCGCGGCGCCAGCCAGCAAACCAAACGACAATAGGAACGACCAAAGTCGAGCAAACATTGGGTGACTCCGCACGATGTTTCACAGTTTGCGCTTCAGACCGGATCCGTGGACGGGGGTCGCGGGCACAGCTTGTGGATTCGGGGTTCTAAGCGCTAAGAGTTTACCCTGCAAAAAACTCGGCTGCAATCCAGAGACGCTGCATCTCACGTGCTCATTCAAGTGCGGTGGCTGAGTTGCAGTTCTTTATGATCACACTTCGCGCTTCTTCGCCCATCTTCATGAATTCGAGTCCGTATCGGAAGCCCAAAGAATTACGGACGATGGCCTCGATTGTCAGTTCCGCCGGCGAGTACGGGAAGCTGATCTCCAGGGTCACCTGAGTGCCGATCGGCATATTGTACGGAATAAACGCACCCAAACCGCCCTGCCCAAGCACGTTGGCTCTGCCGAAAACAGACATAGGCTTACCGTCGTCCCGGAAAGAGACCTTCAGGCGTACATCAATCTGATGTCGCGTAAAGCGGCGCGTCGATGCGCCACCGGCAGTATGATCCATGTTGGGAAGCGACGAGCCCCTTCTCCTAAAAGGCTGCTTCGCCAAAAGTGACAGGCAAAAGCTCAGTGCGGGAGATTGTACCCTGTTTATGCCATCCGGGAGAGCAATTTCTAGCGCATAGGTGACGGGCTGGATGGAGCTGCAGTTCCTACCAGCCGGCGCTCCATGCTCGTAATCAGCGATTGCCACAGCTCGATCTCCAGCTGGAACTGGTGTTTGAGCGGAGACTGTGTCACGTCCACGAAGGCAAGATTGGTCTGCATCTGATGTACCATGGCCTTCATCTTCTCCAGGTCCTGGCGCATCGCCTGTGCCTCCTGAGCAGAGACCGCATGGGCGCAACCACAATTTGCAGCTTTCGCTTCGTTTGACGACTTGTGAGGGCTTTCTTGCGCGTTCAGTAAGAACGCGGTGAGAACGATGAAGGCAAGGACCGCTTTAGGCATGGGAGCCTCCCGCTAAAGACTCTATCCACGGATGCGCTAGGCTGTCACCATGCGGCACTACCAGGAAAACTCCCCTAACATCAGGGCACCTCAGCCCCTGCTGTTTCCTTGTGTGCTTCAAAGTCTTCAGCGGGTACCCTTGCTGATGCCATCTTTCACCACCACTCCGCCCTTCATCACGAAGCCGACGTTCTCAAGCGCCTTAACGTCCTGCAGAGGATCAGCAGACACCGCAATGATATCCGCATATTTGCCCGGCTCGATCGTGCCTACATCTTTAGATCGGCCAATCAGGTCGGCGGCGTTGCTCGTTGCTGCGCGGATTGCCTGCGCCGGTGTCATCCCGAACTTCACCATGTAGAAGAACTGTCTGGCGTTGTCCCCGTGAGGATAAACTCCCGCATCTGTCCCAAACGCCATCTTCACGCCGGCCCTTACCGCCTTTTCGAAGTTCTCCCGCTGGGTGCGGCCGACCATCTTTTCCTTTTCCACATTTTCCTTTGGCAGCCCGAACTCAATGGCTTTGCCCAGGATGTAATCGTCGTTGTAAATGTCCATCACCAGGTAGACGTTGTGCTCTTTTGCCAGCCGGATGCCTTCGTCGTCAATCAGGCTGGCGTGCTCGATCGAATCGATGCCGGCCAGGATCGCGTTCTTGATTCCCTGCGCGCCGTGCGCATGCGCTGCGATCTTCCGTCCTGCCATGTGCGCCTCTTCGGCGGCCGCCTTCAACTCTTCCGGCGTGTATTGCGGAGCGCCCGGACTATCACCTTTGGAAAGTACGCCGCCCGTCGCCAGAATCTTGATTACATCCACCCCGTATTTGACCTGTGCCCGGACCACATGCCGGATCTGATCGACGCCGTCAGCAATCGCGAAATCCCGTTCATCAGGGAACATCGTGACGCGCGTCTGTGGAGAGTAGTTGTTCAGGTCGCCGTGGCCGCCGGTGATGGAAATTGCAGGCCCGCTGGCAACGATCCTCGGTCCAGGCACAAGGCCTTCATTGATCGAGTTGCGCAGGTCTACCGCCAGAAATGGCTCCGAGCCTACATCGCGCACGGAAGTAAATCCCGCATCCAGAGTCCTGCGTGCATGGACGACGGCTGCAAAAGCGCTGCTGAACGGCGTGTCCTTGAAGCGGTAAATCTCATCGTAGCGGTCGGCACGGGCGCCAAGATGTGTGTGGCAGTCAATCAGTCCAGGCAACACCGTGGACCTGGAAAGATCAATCACCGTTGCTCCAGCCGGAATCGAAACTGCCGAGGCCGGTCCCACGTTCTGAATGCGGTCGCCGAGGATAACAATGACCACGTTGTCTCGAATCGAATCACTGGTTGCGTCGAACAGGTGGCCGGCACGGACATAGACCGGCTTTGGCGCCGGCTTCGCAGGTTGTTGCTGGGCAAAAACGGCGAGGCTTGCAGCAAACAAGAGAACGTGGAAAATCGCTCGCTTCATCAGTTCGGGGAACTCCTCTGCAGGAAAGTAACGCAAGAGTATAGCGGAGCAGCAGCGGCGCCGCAGGAAAAATGCTGGTCTAGGTTGTAAAGCGAGGACCTCAGGCGTCGTGGCGGCTGATCAGAAGGGCACGTGAAAATTGCATCCAGATCCGCCAGCGGTCGTACTCGCGACTGTGGGAAACCGCAGTGACTACCGCCTCTTCCACGCACGTCTTGCTGAAGATGACGCTGAGCTTGTTGCCAAGCTCAACCAGCGGGCCAATCAGCATGGTTGCATGGCGATCGCCGATGGGGAGGATCAGGTCCCGTTCCTGAAATGGCATCCCATTGCTGGCGATGCCTCGCAAAATAGCTATGGTGCCGCCGTCGGGGATATGCAGCGGCTCCGGCCCGGACGAAGTTTCAAATTCTTTGCTTTGCGCGCTACGGGGTTGGCTGGCGCCGGCGGCGGGCGGCCCTCCATAAACAGTCACGCTGGGTACTCCCAGCTCCCAGTCTTCCGGTGGAAAATAAATTCCCCAAAAATTTTCCGGACGATGCAGCTCGATACCATACTCGGTGTGCTCTGTGTCCGCCCACACAACCTGCCCAACTCTCCATTTATAAGGAGCCAGCATGGCCACACGAACTTCCATCTGTGGTTCCAGGGGAACAGTTGATCGAATGCGCGCACCGTGCCGGTTGACCAGGATGGTCTCCGCCGATCCGCTTACATGCGAGCCATCCCTCTTCTGGCCGGATACAGCCAGCGCGAGTGACACCAGTACGCGCGAACTCCTGCGTCCGCGCTCAGTTCCTGCGGCTTGGGCCATGGTAATGGGGCGAAGCGGCAATCGCCTCTCGGGGAGACTATAACTTTTCGGCCAGTGAGGGTCATATTACCTCAGACCAGAGGTTTCGCCGCGAAATCGTAAGACCTCTGGCCTAAGGTAACCTTGGCAGTAAATATCGAAACGGACCCCAGCTCTGCCCCGCCATCAAGTTTTTGTTGCTATTTCGCCGCTTCAATGCGGACCACGTGAATGGTGTCGCGGTCCAGATTCCCGGTGACTTTCACGCTTTTTGCGGCGAATTCCCCGGGTCTGGTCTGATCATCAAGTTTGTAGACCTTCTTGCTCGCTCGATCATAGAGAACGTATCCGTGCGTGCGCGCGCAGCCTTTCGTGCAATTGGCAGCCGAGTTGACACTGGCTTTCTTCATTACCATGTCATGCGATCCCGCCTTGCTGCACTGACCGTCAGAGATTTCTCCGCTGAAGGTTTGCAGGGGGCCTTTGGCGCTCGCCTTGGGGGCCGGCGCAGGAGTCGCGTCATGCTGGAACGCAAAAGCCAGCACACCGATGTAAACCACGAGGGTAAGAACGAAATAATTGCGTTTCATGAATAGAATCCCTCCGAAAAATCATCAGGAAGGGTCGATTCTATGCGCAGAATTGTTTCAGGAGATGTGGCATTCGTCACACCCGCTTCGATAGCTCCTGCTCGCGCGAAGCCCCTCTGGTACGGGAAAGCGCGACTGAGCTCACCGCATTAGGTGGATTGTGGTCCTGCGGCCTGCTCATCGTCACAAACACGTGCGAGGCTCAGCGCCTTCGCCCAGAAGAGCCAGGAGACAATGGTGAGGGAGAGTGAACCGAGTATGAGTAAGGTACCCATAAAAACTAGAACTGGCGTCTTTCTTCAAATAGAGCCTCTTTAGACCACAAGAAATATAGGCCTCATCAATTTTTCGCATGAAAGAATTCTCATAACACTTCCGAGTAAGCTCCCGCTGCTAGACTGCTTTGTCTTATAATCCGCCGTTCGCTGATACAGGCATGCGGAGGGGAACCAAATGTCAGACAACAAACTGAACCAACCCAGAAACCATGAACTCGAAGCCACACCGGAAACCAGAACTTCCATTGATCGGCGCAGCTTTCTGCTAGGCACGGCAGCAGGTGCGGCATCGCTTGCGATGCCACGATGGATGTCAGCTGCGTCAGAATCTGCCCTGTTCCAGGACGACCTCGCCGCCATCCGAGCGGAAGTCACGAAACGTCATACCGAAGCGGTGCAGCGCCTGCAGAACTGGATTCGGCAGCCTTCCATCGCCGCAGAGAGCCGCGGCATGAATGAAGGTTGCGAACTCATGATGAACATGCTGCGCGACGCCGGGTTCCAGCAGGTGGCCAAAGCTCCGACGGAGGGCCACCCGGGTGTGTTCGCCACGCTGGATGCCGGCGCCCCGAAGACGCTTGGGCTCTACTTCATGTATGACGTTAAGCAGGTGGATCCTTCCGAGTGGTCCTCACCGCCCTTTGAAGCAGCGCTCGTCGACAAGCCTGGGTTCGGCAAGGTGATCGTCGGCCGCGGCGCGGTGAACCAGAAAGGTCCTGAAGCTACATTCCTTGCTGCTTTGCATGCGATCCGCGGTGCAGGAAAGAAACTCCCTGTGAATTTCGTCTTCGTAGCCGAAGGCGAGGAAGAAATCGGCTCACCGCACTTCCCACAGGTGGTTCGCCGGCCCGAGGTCCAGGCCGCGCTGAAAAAGAGTGTCGGAATATTCATGCCGTCAGCAGGACAGGCTCCCGACGGTCAGGTCACAACCACGCTCGGCGCCAAGGGCGTAGTGGAACTGGAACTCGTCTCCACCGGCGAGAAATGGGGACGCGGTCCCAAAGCCGATGTTCACTCCAGCAACAAAGCCCGGCTTGATTCGCCCGCGTGGCATCTTGTTAAAGCGCTCAACACGCTTGTCTCAGTCGACGGCAACGATCCCGCCATTGAGGGCTTCGCCGCAAAAGCGCGCCCGCTCTCGGCAACCGAAAAGCAGATGATCGCCGATGCAGCGCGGCGCATGGATGAGAACGTGGCCAAGAAGAGCCTGGGCGTTGATCACTGGGTGCACGATGTCAGCTTTGAACAATCACTCGAGATGCTGATGGGGCGACCAACGGTGAATATCGAAGGCCTGGTCGGCGGCTACACGGGTCCGGGTGGAAAAACCATTTTGCCGCATCGCGCCGTCGCCAAGATGGATCTGCGTCTTGTCCCGGACATGACGGCGGCGGATGCGCTGGCTGCGCTAAAGGCTCACCTCGCCAAAAACGGCTTCGGCGATATCGAGGTCAACATGAGCGGCGGCTATGATCCCACCAGCACGCCGGCCGACGCTTCGCTGATCAAGGCTGAAACAGCTGTCTACAAGCGTCTCGGCGTGGACCCCATTCTGCTGCCGCGCAACGCGGGCTCGTGGCCCGGCTACGTCTTCACCGGTGATCCGCTCAAATTGCCGGCGGGACACTTCGGGATGGGACATGGCAGTGGCGCACACGCGCCGAATGAGTATTACGTGATCGAGTCCAGCAATCCAAAAGTACAGGGCATGGATGGCGCGGTGATGAGCTACGTGGAATATCTCTACGAGGTCGCAAGAACCGCTTGAAGCACAAAAGCCGTCCCGGTTCCCGGAGCCGGGACGGCATTTCTATTATGCGGAAGTCTTCTGAATCCAGAAGCTGCAGGGCCACACATTTTTCCCATCGAGAGTAGGCGTGAATGGCTGCATGGCTGCAGGGATCCTTTCAAAGCTGCCAACCCATCCAGGAAAATGTTTTTCCAGCGCAGCGCGATGGAAGAACTGCATCGCGCTGCTGGCCCACAACACTTCAAAGGCGCGGTTGTAGGAAAGGAATGCCTCCAACAGGTACTGCTCGCCCCAGAAACATAGATTCTTCATCACGAATTTTTCCGGGTAATCAGCCGGAATAAAAATGTCATGAATGTGGATCACCACCCCCGGTTTAAGCTTGGGCAAGATCCGCAGATATTCGTAAATCACATCGCTGTCCATCGCCACGACGTGGCTTGAATCGATAAAGAGAATATCGCCTGGGTTGAGACTGGCGAAGACATCCGGTGGAACTTCCTGGACCTGCTTTGGAATGAGCTCTGTCAGCCCGGGAAATCCGCCCAGCAACAGCGGATCGGGATGCGGTTCGATAGCGATGAGCTGACCGGGCACTCCTTCCTCAAGATTGCGGCAAAGCGCTGCCGCGAGCACGCGCGTGCTGTTGCCGCTGCCGATCTCCACGATGCGCGACGGCTGAAAGTGCCGGACCATTCCATACGCGATTTCCGCGTCCACGCGTTCGAAGAATCCGTTGTTGAAATGAAACTGGTATCCGCAGTCCGAGGCTTTTTCCGGAAAATTGCATTCCGGCGCGAAAGCAAGCAAATCGGCTTCCAACATGAGCAACTGTCGTTCTAATTGAAGATTCAAGCCCTCGGAAATTGAACAGGCCGTCCAATCCTTTCGCGAGAGTGCATTGAGGTCAGGGATGGGCCAATAAAAATGTCTGGGCGTTACATTCACTCCGAATTTCTGGCACATTCGAAACATGCGCGCCGCAAAATTTCGGAACTGGGGCGTGCGGGTAAGGGGCTGATGAGTTCGGCGAGCTGACGGTGCTGTGATCGGCGCGGGTACTGCCTGACCTTTCGGTTTCCTGCTGGGCCGGGGCTCCATTGTGTCTCCTTAGGTTCGAAATCCAAACGCAGCGGCGCGATGCGTGCGTAAGAGCAAGTCAGCACGTTTTGAGGAGGTAGATGTCAGAATATGAGCAGGTGTTTACAACGTTGATCGTTCAATGTGTAAATTCAATGCGCAAAAGAGGACTTAGCCCGGTTTAAGGTCTGCTGACACTTTTGGAAGAGCATCAGCTCCAATACGTGCGGTCCAGCGTTCGGTATTGGATCGCTTCCGCAATGTGCTTGCTCTCGATTTGCGCGGCGCCGTCCATATCCGCCACCGTGCGCGCAACCTTCAGGATGCGGTCGTGAGCGCGAGCGCTAAGGCCTTGCTGTTGCATGGCCCGCTCCAGCATCCGCTCGCTGTCGGTCCCCAGTTCGCAATAGGCGCGAATCTGCCGCGGCCCCATCTGCGCGTTTGAGTAGATTCTTTCGCCAGCCGCAGCAAACCTGTTGAGCTGCACTTCGCGAGCGCGGATAACCCGTTCTCGAATCTGCGCTGAGCTCTCAGTCTTCCCTTCCGGCCCGCGCAGTTCCTTATAATTTACTGCCGGCACGTCGATATGGATATCGATTCGGTCCATTAACGGCCCAGAAATCTTCGATACGTAGCGTTGGATCATTGTCGGGCTGCAGGGACAATCGCGCTGCGCCGATCCGTGATAACCGCACGGACATGGATTCATCGCCGCCGCAAGCATGAACCGTGCTGGAAATGTGAGCGACATGGAAGCCCTGGCGATTGACACACTGCCATCCTCCAGAGGCTGGCGCATGACTTCCAGCACGTTGCGCGGGAACTCCGGAAGTTCATCCAGAAACAGCACCCCATTGTGGGCCAGCGAAACCTCCCCCGGGCGCGGGATGATTCCACCGCCGATCAGCCCCGCATCGGAAATGGTGTGGTGAGGCGAGCGGAATGGCCGCACGCTCACCAGTCCAGCGTTGGCATCCAGAACGCCGGCCACGCTGTGGATCTTCGTCGTCTCGAGGGCTTCTTCAAACGTCAGTGGAGGAAGAATGCCCGGAAGGCGCTTCGCGAGCATTGTCTTGCCGGATCCGGGCGGCCCGATCATCAGAATGTTGTGGCCTCCCGCAGAAGCAATCTCCAGGGCACGCTTCGCCGTAAATTGCCCGCGGACCTCCTTGAAGTCGGCGGCAGAAACCACGTCGCCGCCCAGCATCTCCGATGTATCAACCTTGATCGGTGAGATACCATTGCCGGTGTTCACGAGCCTAACCACGTCCAGAAGCGTCTTCACCGGATAGACGTTCACACCCCCGACCACGGCAGCTTCACGCGCGTTCACTTCCGGACAGATCAGGTTGGCAATTTTCTTCGCTCGTGCAGCGATCGCAATGGGCAAGGCACCGCGCACGCCACGTATGCTGCCGTCCAGGGAGAGTTCCCCGACCATCACAAACTCTCCCAACTCCTTCTTCGTCAGGCCGCCATACGCGCCCACGATTCCCATGGCCATGGGAAGATCAAACCCGGAGCCCTCTTTACGGATGTCTGCGGGCGCGAGATTAATGGTAATCGTAGTCGGTGGTACGTCGAACCCGCAGTTCCGCAGAGCGGCGCGAATCCGCTGCCGGCTTTCCCGCACCGCCGCGTCCGGTAGTCCTACAGTGGAAAAATTGTCTTCGGCTTGACGACTCGGGCTTACATCGACTTCAACTTCAATGATGTTGGCGTCGATGCCGTAGACAGCGGCGCTCTGGGTCTTGAAGAGCATACGATTGTAGAGACCAGATTCTAGCAGGAGAGTAGCCGTTTCCAGAAGCCAGGATGAACACAGCCTCGAAAAACCGGCAATTTACACGAACTTTACCGTTACTGAAGTACATATTGCCATTGATAGCTCGAAACTTCGGGGTTACTATCGAGATCACATTCCAGCAGGCCAGCGTCGCTATGCACGAAATCTCACCCACGCGAAGAAAGCATATCCGGTACCATTGCGGTGGTGGCGTGGAGTTGCGTCGCAATGAATCCAGCCCTGCCGTGTTCGCTAACCTGAGTGATATCAGCCTGGAAGGGTGCTACGTGGAGACGGTCTCAACCTTCCCGGTCGGATCTGAGCTTTTGTTCCTGCTCCGGATTGGAGAAACTGACGTACGCGGCCGTGCTGATGTGAAAGCATCCAACCACGCTGTTGGCATGGGGCTTTCATTTCAACATCTTTCCCCAGAGGACCAGCAGAAGCTGGAATTCGTGGTTGGTACCCTTGCCGGCAAAAACGAATTACGCCCTGAGGATCAGCGCACAGTAGTGCCCGAAGATCCCATCCGCAAGCCTGCGCCGCTCACGACGACTCGGCCTGTTCCTACAGCGTCGATGACCTCGGTCACCCGGCCTGCTGCCGCTGCAACCGCAGCGCCACCTCGTACAGCGACGCAGAGTCCTCTTGCGCAGAAGATCACTGCGGCAATCAACCAGTTGAATGAACTGGAGCAGCAGATGGTGCGGGAACGCATGGACCCGCGCCTGATCGCCCAATTCCACGACTCGCTCGGTCACCTTCGCCAGACCACCTGGACGATTCAGCAATGGGTGGAGCTGAACTCAAATGGCGGTGATCCTTTCGAAGTTTTGCCACAGCTTGAGGCCGAGCGTATGCAGATGCTGGGAAAACTGGCTCATAACGTGAACGCGGACATCGATGCCGGCAGCCTGAACGAATTCACGCTCGGCATTTCAGAGCTCTACGAGACAATTCAGGCTACATACCGCCGCCTGCGCAAGATGCTGGTAGGCGAAGCCGGAGAATGAAAAAGCGGACCGGGTCTCTTCCCGGTCCGCTGTCTGGTTTCCCTTCTTCTTACGGCCGCTCGTCTTACCTCCGCTCCACGGCCATTGCAACCGAGTTCCCACCGCCCAGGCAGAGAGCCGCGATTCCGCGTTTTGCGTTGCGGCGCATGAGCTCGTAAATCAACGTGACCAACACGCGACATCCGCTGGCCCCAATTGGATGGCCCAGTGCCACGGCGCCCCCATTCACGTTCACCCTCTCAGGATCAATTCCCAGTTCCTTAATGACTGCAACCGACTGCACCGAGAAGGCTTCATTGATCTCGTAAAGATCAACCTCATCCGGCTTCCATCCCGTTTTCGCCCAGATTTTGCGGATTCCATCCACGGGGGCCATCATCACCCACTCGGGCTCAATGCCGCTCGTGGCTTGTGCGACGATGTGCGCTATTGGCTCAGCTCCAAGCTGTTTAGCCTTCGCGGCGGAAGTCACCACCACAGCCGCAGCGCCGTCATTCATGGTGGAGGCATTGCCTGCTGTGACTGTTCCATCCTTTTTGAAGACTGGCTTCAGGTTGCGGAGCACATCTGCGGAGGTGTCTCCTCGCGGCCCCTCGTCTTTATCGAAGATCACGGGCGGATCGCCCTTTTTCTTTGCCGGGAACTCGACGGGCATGACCTGGCTCTTAAAGCGGCATTCACTCCACGCCTGAACCGCCTTGCGATGGGAATTGACCGCGTACTCGTCCTGCTGCTCACGAGTGACGCCGTACTTCTGCGCTACGTTCTCGCCGGTCAGTCCCATGTGGTAATTGTTGTAAACGTCCCAGAGGCCATCGTTCACTACAGAGTCGATGATCTGCGAGTTCCCCAGCCGATATCCTTTGCGCGCTTGGGGCAGGAGATAAGGAGCGTTGGTCATGGATTCCATGCCGCCGGCAACCACGATCTGAGCATTCCCGGTCTGGATCGCCTGCGCTGCCAGCGCCACGCTTTTCAGGCCGGAGCCGCATACCTTGTTGATGGTCATGGCTCCGACCGTAGGAGGCAGGCCGCCATTCAACGCAGCTTGACGCGCCGGGTTCTGTCCCAGCCCGGCTGCCACCACCAATCCCATGATGCACTCGTCCACATGATCCGGTTGAACCTTGGCCCGGTTCACGGCTTCACGAACGACCATTGCGCCCAGCTGCGGCGCGGAGAAAGTCTCCAGCGAGCCCTGAAACTTCCCGATCGGCGTACGCACGCCGCTGATAATGACCACGTCTTCCATGGACTTCTCCTTATGCGAATCCAAACCTTTCATTATAAGATGACACCCGGCGCGAAATCGCGTCACTTACCCTTATGGAAAATGAGCCTCACCCGCTCCCTCAGATCGCAGCTTCACCCAATCCGGCTCCGGTTGGCGACACTGCATCCGGCGCCGGTAAACCCGGACTGATCGCTCCCTGGTGGCACCTGTTGCTGATCATTGCCTTGGTGCTGTTCAATTCCTTCGCAGGCGCATTTGGAAAGAAGAACGTTATCGCCCCGGGCGGAAGCAAACTGTTTCTCTACGGCGGAACCTTTTTCTTTGAACTGATCCTGATCCTCCTGATCTGGTTCGCCATTCGCCACCGAGGCGTCACCATGCGCGAGTTGATCGGGGGCAGATGGGATTCTTTCGAAAGCTTTCTGCTGGATGTGGCGATTGCAGCCATTTTTTTTGTTGCCGCTCAGGCGATCCTCGTCGGCTTGCGCATGGCTCTCGGTGTCCTTGACCTCCACAATACGAGCCAGCAGATCGCGCAAATCAAGAAAACTTTGGGACCACTGATTCCCAAGACCGGAATTGAGGTCACCGCGTTTATTGTGCTCTCCGTGTTTGCCGGACTGTTCGAAGAAATCATCTTCCGCGGCTATTTGCAGCGGCAGTTTGCGGCGATGGGGAAGAACGCATGGGCAGGAATCATCGGCTCCGCAGTGATTTTCGGTCTCGGCCACGGTTACCAAGGTAATCGCATGATGATCGTCATCGCTGTGTACGGAGCGCTCTTCGGGATTCTTGTTCACATGAGGAAGAGTCTGCGTCCCGGCATGATGGCGCACGCTTTTCAAGATGCGTTTTCGGGAATCGCATTGTTCTTTTTCTCCAAGAGCGGGATGATGTGAGGCAACCCGAGGGAGAATTTCTGAACCTTGCACGGGGTGCCATCAAAAGTGACATCAATTTTTTTCTTGACTTCGAATTTCAATAACTCTATACAATCATCAATTGCGGTTTTCTTCTTAGACCGCATCCATGAAAAATGGAAAGGGAGAATAGAACACATGGCAACTAAGAAAAAGGCAAAAAAGAAGAGCGCGAAGAAGAAATAACTGCTCTTCACCGAATCAAAAAACCGAAAAAGGGGACGCGAACGAAGCGTCCCCTTAGTTTTTCCGGCCAACCGCTCTCGGCTTTGTATCGATGCCTTTCCTTCCTGTGAGCAATGATTCTTCATTGCGGTGCCATCACGCCGCCAATCTCGTAATAGAATCGCTCAGGGTCATATGAGTCTTCTCCCTATTCTGTATCTGCTGCTTGGCGCCGGCATTGGCTCTGCGATCGCATGGCTGGTATTCCGCTCCAATTCAAGCGTTCTCAACACGCGCCTGACCTCAGTGCAGCACGAACTTACGCTGGCACGGAATGAGGCTCTGAAATTTACGGGCCTGAACGCCGAGATGACAAAGGCGGTCGCACGCCTTGAGGCAACGCTCGCCCACGAGCGCAAGGCCAATGAAGAAAAGCTCGAACTGGTGAATCGTGCAACCGAGGAGCTGCGTGAGGCCTTCCGCGCGCTCTCTGCTGACGCGCTCAAGAGCAACAATCAGGCATTTCTTGAGCTGGCCCGCACCAGCCTGGAAAAATTTCAGAGCCAGGCGAAGGGTGATCTGGAAATGCGCGAGAAGGCCGTCGCAAACATGGTGGCTCCTATTGAAGAATCGTTGCGCAAGGTGGATGAGCAGATCCGGCAAATCGAGAATACCCGAAGCCAGGCTTATGGCGAGTTGAGCCAGCAGGTCCGGTCTCTCGTTACCACACAGGAAAAACTTCAGGCCGAGACCGGCAATCTGGTAAAGGCGCTGCGCACACCGACCGTGCGCGGCCGCTGGGGAGAAATCCAGCTGCGGCGAGTCGTCGAGATCGCCGGCATGCTGCCCTATTGCGACTTCTCTGAACAGGAAACCGTGAATACGCCGAACGGCAGAATCCGTCCTGATCTCGTGGTCAAGCTTCCGGGTGACAAGACCGTTGTGGTTGATGCCAAGACTCCGCTTGCCGCTTATCTCGATGCACTCGAGGCCAACGACGAAGATGTGCGTCGCTCTAAATTGGTGGATCATGCCAATCAGGTGCGCACTCACCTCACCCAGCTCAGTTCCAAGG
The DNA here is from genome assembly GCA_036258095.1 of Candidatus Angelobacter sp. Taxonomy (GTDB): domain Bacteria; phylum Acidobacteriota; class Terriglobia; order Terriglobales; family Acidobacteriaceae; genus Angelobacter. The sequence goes on from DATAEJ010000092.1 coordinate 31,614, forward strand.
GATACTGGGAGCAGTTCGAGTCCACGCCGGAGTTCGTGGTCATGTTTCTGCCCGGCGAGACGTTCTTCAGCGCCGCCCTCGAGCAAAATCCTACACTGATCGAATATGGCGTCAGCCAACGCGTGATCCCGGCCTCACCAACCACGCTAATCGCCCTGCTCAAGGCGGTTGCCTATGGATGGAACCAGGAAAAGCTGGCCCGCAACGCCCGTGAGATCAGCGCGCTGGGCAAAGAACTGCACGACCGGCTGCGCAGCCTCGCGACGCATGTTGAGGGCGTAGGCAAAAATCTCGATCGCGCAGTTGAGTCCTATAACAAAGCCGTGGGTTCGCTGGAAGCGCGGGTGATGGTTTCGGCGCGAAAATTTGTTGAGCTTGGCGCGCCGGTGACTGATGAGATCCAGACGATCGGCCTGATCGATACTACCGCGCGCAACCTCACGCTGGAATTCGACGATTCGGAAAACCTCTTCGAACTCCCTCAACCGTCAGAGGGTGAGGAACGTCCCAACCCCAAGCGCAAAGCCTCAGGAGCAACCGACTAGGGATTCCTGCTCGCCGCTTTCTTCTCTTCCTCCGCCGCAAGTGTTTTGGTGGGGATGAAAACTCGCTGCTCGGTTTCCGGACACAGCCTGCTGTAGTCGCACCACCGGCAGTGACGCCCCGGTGTCGGATCAAATCTGCCCTTCGCGATCCCTTCCGCCACCTGCACGATCTGATATTTGGCTTTCTCCAGATCGGCAGTCGTACGATCGCTTACGACCTCTTCGTTCCCTTGGAGATTCAGCAGCACAAGTTCCTGAGGTACGAACCCCATCTGGCGAGCGCCCATGGCATAGATTGAGAGTTGAAGACTTTCATCGGCGAACCGGCGATCCTTAGGCGCGCCGGTTTTGTAGTCGACCACACGAACCACGTTACCGTTGATGCGGTCCAGGCGGTCCATGCGTCCTACGACCTTCTGCCGGTCGATCGTGAATTCGAACCTCGTCTCGGCGGCGATTACTTCAAACGAACCGCGCGGCCTGGCGCTGAGCATGGTGCGCAGCTGTTCTTCGCCCTGCTTCTCATACAGCTCACGTTGTACGGGATCATCGATCACAAATTTGTTGAACTCGGTCCTGAAAGCGGCAACAGCGTCTTCAATCGACAGCACAGCCGCGTGCGGTGCGGGATCGTAATACTGTTTCAGCACCGTGTGGATCGCGCTTCCGTACTGCATGTTCACGGCAGCCTCACCGGGAATCTTCCAATCACGCTGCAACTTGAACTTGAGCGGACAAGTGGAATAGCTCTCTACTGAGTTAGCGCTCAGAGCCAGTTCTTCCCGCGGGAAGGCCGGGGGCAGCAGCATCCATTCACTTACGGGCGATCGTTCTACGCGGGCTGGCGGAAACGTCGTCTCCGGACGGCGGCTTTCACGATTGCTGACCGCTCCGGCAATGCCGCGGTCCTGGAGCAAAGGACGCAGAAATCCAGGCGGAGTTCGATCTTTTCCGCGACCAAATCGTGAATGAATAGCCAGCCGGTCACGTGCTCGCGTAATCGCAACATAAAAGAGCCTCCGCTCTTCCTGTTCGTTCACCTCTTTGCTGTCACCAATCACAATGGAACCGCGCAGCGCCGGCGGGAACTCGAAGAGCGGTTCCTTGTATGTGGTTGGGAATCCGGGTGAGATCACACGCAGAAGCCAGACGTGGTTGAACTCAAGTCCTTTTGCGGCGTGAACAGTCATCAGTCGCACGGCATCAGGGTTCTTTTCTTCTTCCTCCAGCATCTCCGCTTCTGAGTGCAGCGGAATTACGCCGCCGCCCTCCTGAAACAAGTCCATGTATTCCAGGAACGCCGTGAGCGTGCGATCGCGAACGAATGCCTTCTGCTCCCATTCGTTCACGAAGCGTAGCAATGCCTTTACCGCCGGATCGCCCTTCGGGAACTTGAACTCTAAGGCAAGATACTCGAAGGCTCCGGCCGCGCCGAGCCTTTGGGTTGTGACGAATCCGCGTGCTTCGCTCAGCGCCGTAAGCACCCGCTTGCCGGAGGGAAACGCCTGGAGCACGCTCTTGAAAGTCTTGTCTCGCCCGGCAACGGCAAGCTTGGCCCGGAATTCATCAGGCGAAATTTCAAACTGCGGTAAGGCGCAGACGCGAAACACGCTATCCGCATCGTTGTCATTCATCGTCGCCCGGATCACCGCCATGTAGTCACGGGCCACTGGCGTTTCCAGCACTCCGATGCCGCGCACGATGTAGGGAATTTCGCGCCGGGCAAGCTCCTCGATCACCTTTTCCCGGTGTAAATGTGTCCGGTAAAGTACGGCGAGCGTGAGTCGCTCCTTCGCCGGTTTGCTCTGCTGCAGACGAGCAATCTCTTCCGCAATGTCCACTGCTTCGTGCGGATCAGACGAACTCATGACCACGCCAACGGGATCATCAAAGATCAGCCGGCCCTGCTCCTGTTCCCGGCGGTCCCGGCCGGACTCGAGCGCTTTGCGTTCGAAGCGAATATGCGCGCTGATCGGCCTCACTGGCGGATTATGGCGAATGGCAGAGTACGCCACGCGCAGGATGTTCCCACGCGAGCGCTGATTTTCATCAAGGATCACGGCCCGCGTCGCCGGGAACCGATGTTGAAAGTCCTCGAATGCCGCACTCGATGCACCGCGGAATCGGTAGATCGCCTGGTCCGGATCGCCGACCGCAAATATGTTCTGTTCCGTGCCGCCGAGCAGTTCCGCAAGACGGATGTTGCTGGAATTACAATCCTGAAACTCGTCAATCAGGATGAACCGCGCAAGCGCGCGTTCTTCCGCCAGGAGCGCTGCATCTTCCTGCAACAGGCCAATGGCCCGGCTGATCATCATGCCGAAGGTGCCCAGGTTCTGCTCTTCGAGAAGCCGGAGGCTGTTCGTATAAACGCGAGCAATCTCCTGCCAACGCGCGATGATCTCCTCTTCCCCTAGGCGATCCAGCTCTTTGCTCCGGCAATTTCTTGGCACCAACGCTCCGGGGCGGAGAGTGCTCACATATTCGGAGAACCTCTCCGGGCTGATCAGCTCTTCATTGCAACGGTCAAAAAAATCCTTCAGGTCGTGCAGGAACTGGCCTACGTCAGAGGGCTTGATAAAGCGTTCCAGTCCCAGGTCAGCAATGTTCTGGCGCAGGAACACGTAAACGTCTTCCGGCAGCAGGAGAGAGAAATCGCGCTTGCAGCGCCGCAGAATTCCGAGACAGTAAGAATGAAAGTTGCCGGTTCCAATCGGGGCCTTGCGGTTGAGGCGGCGCTCAACCCGCTCCTGTAGCTCCCTGGCCGCGTTCTCCGTAAAGGTGATGGCCAGGATCTCGTCCGCGCGGGCGTGCCCGGCTTCAATCAGGCGCGCAATGCGCTCCACCAGAACAGTTGTCTTGCCCGTGCCTGCTCCCGCCAGCACCAGCAGCGGTCCGGTGACGTGCTCAATCGCTTCTCTCTGTCTCGGATTCGGGTCGAAACGTGCCGTCACCATGCGCTGGCAGCATTATGACACGAAAATTAGGCGAATTGACCCAGGCGATCGCAAATAGCGGCGGATTTGTTGTGGAAAAGAGGTTCGGCCACGTCGAGCTAACTGAGCGCACCCTGAAGTAAAACCGGCTAACCCAACTCTGCGAAGGCCACACTCGCCGCCGCGATCGCCGCGGTTTCAGCACGCAAAATCGTATGTCCCAGCGACGCCGAAGTCCATCCTGCTTGCGCCAATAGTTCCACTTCTTCCGGAGTCCATCCGCCTTCAGGGCCAAAGGCTAGCGCCAGCGGCGTTCGCTTTCGCGCGAGCGCGGCCTTCAGCGAAACCGTCTCCTCACCTTCGGAAAGCACGATCCGTGACTCTTCATCACCGCTTAGCACCTTCTTCAACTCCACTGGCGTGGCAATTTCCGGCGGCGCTACGCGTCGCGCCTGCTGGGCTGCTTCGCGCACAATCTTGCGCCAGCGTTCCACCCGCGTATCGGCAGCTTTCACCAGATGGTGTCCGCTGCGAGAAGCCACGATCGGAACAACCCGCATCACGCCTAGCTCAGTGAGCTTTTCCAGCGCCCACTCCATACGATCGAACTTGAAGATCGAGAGATAGACGGCGATCTCGGGCAGTGACTCGCTTCTCACCTCTTCACCCAGATGAAACTCAACCTTCGAGGCCGTGGCGGAAATGATCGTGCCAATCCGCACCACTCCATTCGCAGCGACGTCAAATTGCTGGCCGGCCTCAGCACGCAGCACACGAAATAAATGATTGGCATTTTGCCCGAGCAGAAGTGCGTGATCGCCTTCAACCTGATCGGCGATCCAGCGACGGCGCGTCATATGCGCGAGAGCATTACGTAGGATCCGGCCGCGAGTCCCAGATAAAGAATTCCGAGCAACCGGCTCTGGAACACGAGTGACTCCAGCGTTGGATATTGCGCCTGAAAAAAAACTTCAGCGGCGCTGATCAGGGAAAAGATCGTGCCGATGATCACCCACGCCTGATGGCCCCAGGGGATGAAGTAAAGCGCGCCAAAAGAAATCCCCACCACCAGAAACAGCAGCGCTCGCATCCTTGCTTTACCGGGCGCCGAGCGGCGCAGCCAGTCAAGCTGTAGTTCGGCGAAACGTCGCGGCAGCAGCACGCGGATGGCTCCGGCGAGCCCCGCCACCACGATCACGAACCAGATGTAGTACTTACCCAAAGATTTCCTTCACCTTGTCAAACAGGCTGCGCGGCTCCGGCTTATTCTCCAGTTGAGAAGACTCTGCCAGCTGTTCCAGCAACTCGCGCTGTTTCTTGTTGAGCTTGGCGGGAGTCTGCACGCGGACTTTCACGAACAGATCGCCTTTTCCCGAACTCTGCACCGCAGCAACACCTTTGCCGCGGATACGGAAAGTTGTGCCCGTCTGAGTACCCTCAGGCACCTTGAGCTTGTGCTCGCCATCCAGAGTTGGGATGACAATTTCCGTTCCCAGTGCCGCCTGAGAAAACGAAATTGGCACGGAACAAAACAGGTCTTTGCCTTCACGCTCAAAGAAGGCATGCGGCTTCACATGCAGGACAACATACAAATCGCCCGGAGGCGCGCCTTGCGGGCCGGCATCGCCCTGCTCCTGATAGCGAATCCTGGTTCCGTCTTCCACGCCCGCAGGAACGGAAACATCGAGCGTTTTCTCGCGCATCGCGCGGCCTTCACCTTTGCATTTCGTACAAGGATCGGAGATCACACGACCCGCGCCCTGGCAGGTGGGGCATGGTCGCGAGATGGAGAAGAACCCTTGTTGATAACGGACCTGGCCGCGGCCTCCGCACATCGAACAAACGCTCGGCCCTTTACCTGCGGCTGCGCCGGTTCCATGGCACGTCTCGCAGCTTTCATAACGGCGAACCTTGACCTGTGTCTTCTTACCGGCCGCCGCTTCTTCAAATGTCAGCGTCAGGTCCGCGCGCGCATCGCCACCGCGCTGGACGCGTCCACGGCCTCGGCCTCCTCCCACGTTTACGCCGAAAAAGTCACTGAAGATGTCACCGAAGATGTCGCCGAAATCCTGGAAGTTGGAGGGATCAAATCCGACGCCACCGCCCCCATTCACTCCGGCATGTCCGAACTGGTCATAGCGCTCGCGCTTCTCGGCGTCGATCAGCACGCTGTAAGCTTCCGAGCACTCCTTGAACTTCTCTTCCGCCTCGTGGTTCCCCGGATTCCGGTCAGGATGGTATTGCATCGCGAGCTTGCGGTAAGCGCTCTTGATCTCCTGTTCGGAGGCCGTACGGGTCACACTCAGAATTTCGTAGTAATCACGTTTCACTTGTGTCGCCAAAATTGCCTCAACTTAAAAATCTGTGAAAGAAGATGTTTGCTCTTCGCGCCGATCTTCTATCCACTCAATTAGATCATCCAGCTTGTCACGGCCCGGCCTAGCGAGTTGGTTCTCTTCAGCCCCAAGGGAGCCCTGGCCCGTCTGATCGTATCGCGTTCTCTTCTTGTCGTCACAAAGCACACGATACGCGGTCACGATCTCTCGAATCTTTTCTACGTCCTCAATGTTGCCCGGCTTGCCAGCCATTTTCAGTTCAGCAGCCCGCTTGTCGAACGAGTCTTTGATCTCCGTCGCTGAGGCCGTCCTCACCACGCCCAGAACCTCGTAATAATCGCGTTTTGCTTGTGTTGCCAAGTCACTCCTCGGGCGTAATCTCGCCTAAGCTCAAATCAGGATGGGGGCCGGTGAATCAGGAAACTTTCTTCGCCACGCGAACCATCGCGGGACGCAGCAGCCGGTCTTTGATGCGATAGCCGGGCTGCAACTCTTCCAGTACGTGGTTGTCCGGCACGTCATCGCTCGGGACCATTTCAATAGCCTCGTGAACGCGAGGATCGAAGGGTTCTCCCTGCGCCGGCACACGCTGCACATTCATCCGCTGCAGCGCGTCCACAAGCTGCTTGTAAATCAGCTCTACGCCTTTGCGCAGGTCCTGCGGCTTTGCTTCAGCATTCTTCAGCGCCAGGCCAAAGCTGTCGATTACCGGCAGCAGTCCGCGGGCTGCGTCGCTCACGGCATAGTCGCGGTAATCCTGGTTTTCACGCGCGGAGCGCTTGCGGTAATTATCGAATTCCGCCTGAAGCCGCGCCAGACGGTCCAGCAGGTTGTCGCGCTCGGCCCGCAGCTTTTCGGTCTCTGAAGCCGCGATGCTGGGAGCATCGGCCGGCTGTTCAGTCCTTTCCTGGAATCCATCTGCGGGATCTGCCGCAGGAAGCTCCTGTTCTATTTTCTGTTCTTCTTTCACGGGGATTTCTGCCTGTCCATTGGACTTGCTCATCTTTACTGCACCTGGTCGATGTATCGGTATCTTCTTCACACGTTTTCATTCAGCAGCTTGTCAAAAAGCTGCGCAATGTATGAGACCGCGGTGATCGTGTGCTGGTAATCCATGCGCGTCGGGCCAATCACGGCCAGCGAACCCTGCATCTCGTCACCCACGCGCGCTGGAGCGCCAATGAGCACAAAGTTGCGCATTTCCGGCACCGCCTCTTCCAGTCCAATCACCACGCGAACTGATTCCTGCTGCGTATCGAGATATGCCGAAAGCAATTCTGCAATTCGTTCCTTCTCTTCCAGCGTGCGGAGCAGCTCCCGCAGTCGCTCGCGATCTTCTTCCTTGGCCACCAGGTTTGCCACGCCTTCCACAAAGACGTTGGGCGCGTTGGTGGCCAGCGCGCCGCTCTTATAGAGCTCTCGCAAACTTTGCATCAGGCGGTCATATTCCGTGCGCTCGTGCTCAATGCGCCGGCCCAACTCAGTCTTCACCGCATCCACGGTCCAGCCACGGAAGTTGGTGTTGATGTAGTTGGCCGCCGTGTCCAAATCCGTCTGGCTGAGGTCGTTCTCGAGCCTCATGATCCGGTCATGCACCACGCCCGACTTTGTCACCACCACGGCCAGTACCTTATTGGGCGCCTGACGGGAAAAGTAAACGTGTTCCAGTGCGTATTGCGGCCCCGTCCGGGAGATTGCTACGCCCACGCCGCTGGAGACTAACGACAACACATGTGACGTCCGCTCCAGGAACTGCTGGATGTCTACCGTCCCCGCAAGACTCTCAGAAATTAGATTCTGGTCACTGGGCGAAAGAACCGCCTTCCCTGAAATCTGGTCCACGTAATACCGGTAAGCCTGAGCCGTCGGGATCCGGCCGGCGGACGTATGCGGTTGCTCCAGGAACCCGGCATCCACCAGATCAGCCATGACGTTCCGGATGGTCGCCGGGCTGAGCCCATCCTTATTAAGGCGTGAGAGAGTACGCGATCCTACAGGCTCACCTGACGAGATGTACGTCTCAACAATGGCGGTGAGAATTTCCCGCTCGCGGGGCCCGATTTGTCCCGGGTTTGGCATGGCCTTGGGGGCAGTAAACCTTTTGTTTACATCGTCTTGAATGCAAGAAGAGAGGCTGCTGCCTAGGTAGATTTTAGGAACTTTAGTGAGTTAATGTCAAGATAGCACTTGAGCGACCAGAGTGCTAAACGACAGTACTTAGTACCTGGTACTCGATGAGATGACCCTCCAGCTCCGGCCGTTTACATCTGGTGTTTCCGAAACCAAATACCAAACACCAACTACCCACTCACCTTTTCACTTTCAACGCCTTCCCCGGCGCCTCCGTCCACCCGATTACCCTGCCCTCTGAGAACTCGATCTGTGAATTCCCGTATTGCCAGTAAGTTGTCTTCACCACCTGGTCGTGCGGATACGCCCAATAATTGTCTTTCAGTGATGTGGGAGCACCCTGAATGGCAAGCACTTCCGCCGGGGTCGATCCAATTTTGACCACGCTCTGGCCGTCCACCGGCGGCAGCGTGATCGCGTTCAGCGGCATATCAGGCTTGCTCTCCCAGCGAGCCACCATGGGGCCGCTGAAATAAACACGAGATGAACCATAGTGCCACTCGCTGTCATTGGCCCAGTTCGGCATGCCATGTAGACGATAAACATCTGCTTTCGTCGAACCCACAAAGAAATACGGGAGCTGCTGTGGTTTCGGCTGGCTCTGTTCAACGCCCACTCCGCCGAGCGACGCCGTCGCAATTGGAGCCTGCGCGTGCGTACCCGGCCGCGGAGAAGCCTGAACACTCTGCTGCACTGGCATATGTCCCGTAAAAACGTTCCACCCCGTGACCCAATCGAACGTCGTCGCCAGAAAGATGAACGCCAAACCCCAAACCAGCGGATTGGCCCGCGATCCCCGCACAGGGCGGTACTGGTAATCGCCTTCGAAGGGATCCACGATAGGGGGCTCGTAGTCGGCATAGCGCCGGTATTCGTTCCAGTCGCCGGTTGCTCCTCCGGCGTGATACACCGGCGGGATCTGCCACGCTCGATGATCGCGCAGAAACGAATAAGCCTCGTTGATTTCCTTCAGCTTTTCCTGGGCAATCGCCTGATCACGCGCGCTCTTCTGGGCAAAGCGGTCCGGGTGCCACTTCTTCACCAGATCGATGTACGCGCGGCGCACTTCCTGCGCAGACGCTCCGGGCTGCACGCCCAGCGCGCGATAGTAAGCGGTCGCGCTTTTGCGACGAGGCATTGAAAATCAGCCAATTAGCTGCTAGCCACTAGCTTAAACCTTTGGTTCATTCCTTCGCGGGAAACCATTCAGCAATTCTCAGTCAGCACCCGCCCTTGGACACGATCACAAAGTGTAGGACCAAAGGAGAAGATTTCTGCTTCTTAGACACCGCGCCTGGAGCTAAGGGCCAAAGGCTCGGCGCTAAAAGCTAGAAGCTAGAAGCTGGGCCCTACTGCACCTGTATCACATCCCCCGGTGCGCTCTTTTTCACCTCTTCCGCGCGGGTCACCACCTGCCGGGCAAAGGCATATAGCGACTTTGCATGAGGTGAGGTCTCGCCTTCGGTCACCGTTGGCTTGCCGCTGTCGCCACCCTTGCGGATGTCCGGATCAAGTTCAATCGAGCCAAGGAACGGTACTCCAAACTGCTCTGCCGTCTTGGCCACCCCGCCCTTGGAGAAAATGTCTATCTCGTGCTGGCAGTGCGGACAGATAAAGTGGCTCATGTTCTCGACGATTCCCAGTATGTCAACGCGCGCCGTGCGGAACATTTCAATCGCCTTGCGGGCATCTTGAAGAGAAACATCAGAAGGCGTCGAAACCACCACCGCTCCTGTCAGCGGAACAGTCTGGAAAAGCGAGATCACCACGTCGCCGGTGCCGGGCGGCAGGTCCACCACCAGATAATCGAGCTCACCCCACTCCACCTGCTGCAGAAACTGGCGGATGATCGAGTGCAGCATCGGGCCCCGCCACACCAGCGGCTTGTCGCCCGGGTTCAGTAGCCCCACCGAGATCATCTTCACCCCAAAGTTTTGCAACGGCTCAATGCGGTTTTCTGTCAGCACGCGCGGCTGCAGATTGATGTTCATCATCAGGGGGACGTTCGGTCCGTAAACGTCGGCATCGAGCAGCCCCGTGCGATGGCCCATCTTGGCCAGCGCCGCCGCCAGGTTCACCGCGATGGTGGTTTTCCCGACTCCACCTTTTCCTGAGCCGACTGCAATGATGTTCTTCACGCCCGGCAGCGGGAAAGGCCCCTGCTGCGGTGCTCCATGTGTGTGTCCGTGTGCCATAGGTAATCTTTGATTATAGCTGTGCCTCCACCGCAGGTGATTACATCCCGACCCGGAGGCGAGGGCTCCCTGGTTCATCAACGCTCGCTTCGGCACCCAGGAACAAGCACGCCAGCGTTAGAAGCTATGCTGAAATAAGTTAAAGGATCGCTATCACAACTCCGTAGACCTGCGGACCCCTACCCAACCATCCTTAGTCTGAACTCTCGACCCTCTCCACGCTCCCTCCCCCTGAAGGATCCATCCCGAATCCTTAGGCCGAGCGAGCATAGCGAAGTGAGGTCGACGGTGAGGGACCTGCTCCGCTGCCGCCTGGCGTGAGCCGCCACAATGCACGTTTTCTGCTCTGTCTGAAACCAAGTCCATTGCCAACTGTGGTGAAAAGTTTGTTCCCTGGTAAACCTTAGAGGGGTCGCCCCCCTGTTTTTTCACGTTTTGTTGCAGCTAAAGGCACTTAGCCAATTTCGCCCCTTGGGTCACGCCGAGATTTCTCTTGGGTGACGCCGAACTTCGGTTGGGTGACCCAAGCTTTTTGTTGGGTCACCCAAGGGTCAGAACCGCCTCCGAACATTGCGTCAGGTTTACCAAACCGGCAACAGCTCCGCAGGTGAGCCAAAGGCCAAGGGCCAAAGGCCGGTTCGCATTCAGTTTTCAAAGATCCACGCCGACAAGCGGCAATTCCCCTGGGGAAATCGATCAAGCATAGTACGGATGTCCTGAGTGAATCAAGAGCGAAATAGGCCAGCGTCGATTATGGTTCGACGGTGCAACTGAAATGAGGCATGTGTCTACTGCTTTGTCGCGAGTGGGGCCGGTTACATCCGGGCCGCGGGTCCGAGGAATCAATACCGACTGACCCTCACTCTGAAAAGGTGCGATTGCAAAAGTTTCGAAGCTGCCAGGGAACTGCCAGGGAGTTAAGGGTGTCAGCGACGCGCTGCAGGAGTGAACGCTGCTTGCGCGATTCCAGCAACAGGGCCGTAGGCCCGTCAACAAGTTAGCCCACCTCCGTAGCACGCGTGGTTTTCACAAATAAAAGAAGGGTTCCCAGCTTGCCCGCTTTTGGCGAGCTGGGACAGAGCGACGGCTCGCGGAGGGGTGGGTAAAGATGGATATAGAAACCGAGCCCCGGCAGGGGCGGCACAGATCGTGGAATTCATGTCTCGAAGAGCCGTTTTCATGTTTCCGTGTGGGACGGGCCCAGGGCCGCTCTGTGGTGAAAGGTCTTCCCTCACTTCGCCAGTTTCTGCCGTTCGCGCTCCTGGTCCCGCAACTGCCTGCGTCGTCCCGCATCTTCATAGCGCCGCTTCTCCTCTTCTGTCTCTGGCACCACCGGCGGAACAGCATGCCGCCTCCCGTGCTGGTCAACGGCAACAAACGTCAGGAACGCCGAAGCCACATGCCGCGTCGTGCCAGCAATGTAGTTCTCCACCCAGCACTTCACGCCCACTTCTACTGAGGTATTGAAGGCCCGATTCACTGACGATTTAAGAATCAACAGATCACCAATGTGCACCGGCATCAGGAAATCGATGTGGTCCATGGAAGCGGTGACTACATGGCTGTGCGTGTGCCGATGAGCGGCCATCGCGCCGGCAATGTCGATCAGGTGCATTAGTCGTCCGCCGAGCAGGTTGCCCAGCGGGTTGGCGTCGTTGGGAAGCACCACTTCCGCCATCTGCGACTGCGAGTCGCGCACGGGACGCGGCATCATGTAGCCGTCTTTGGAGCTTATGGTCATGAACCAATTTTACAGGGATCAATCAGAGCGGAAGCAGGTCTTAGATATGAGGAAGGGCTAGCAGCTAGGAGCTAGAAGCTGGTCCCCTACAACAAAAACCAATTCAAAACCGTCGAAATCACCGCCAGCAATAGCGCTCCAACCAATGCCGCCTTCCAGGTCTTTACTTCAAAGCCCGGCGTGATCGCCGCCGCCGCCTTCAGCAGAACCGCATCTACCACGATCAGAAACAGACCCAGCGTCAGCAGCGTAAGTGGGAAAGCAAAGAACCTCAGCACGACTCCCAGCGTGGCGTTCACAAACCCAACCACAACTGCGGCGATCATGGCGCTCAGACAACCCTCAATTCTGAAATCAGGGATAATCCGCGCCACCAGCAGCAGCGAAGCTGCATTGATCAGCCAGCGCAGCAGGAGGAATCTCACCGGGAATCCTCGGTCACTCTTCGCCGCCGCTCAAGATAACTTTTGAGGTAGGCCTCGGCCTGACTTTGCAGCACCAGATCGCTGGCCTGCGCGGCCCACACGCGCGACTCACAATTGAACTCCAGCCTGCCGTGCTCCACCGGCGCATGGTCACGCTCAAGAACATAGTGCAGGCTGATCGTCGCGCCGTTATCTACCGCCACGGCGAAGCGCACACAATCCGCACGGCGTTCCTGCGGCAAGCGGGAGCAGCCGTCGGAATAACCAAGATTGCAGAAGTCGCGTAACTCGCTCTCGGCGGGAACCGCTTCGCTTCCCGCCGCGTGGCACGTTCCGCAGTAGCCGCTGCCCAGTGGCAGCCGCGCAGGGAATGCCCAGGCGATGGAATCGCTCTTTACGGTCGGGAAGAAGAATGGGCACGCCACAGCTCACCATCTTAAGGCGGCACGCCTGTGGATTTGTGTAGAATTTTTTGTCATGACTGAGACCCGCATGGAAAAGCTCGCAGCCTTCCTCGAGCAGAACCCAAATGACGCCTTTGCCCGCTACGGGCTCGCCATGGAGTATTCCAACGCCGGCCAGACTGAGACTGCGCTGGAACACTTCCGTAAGCTGCTGGAGGTCCATCCGGACTACACCAACGGCTACTTCATGGCCGCACAGGCCCTTGAGCGTGCCGGCCGGACACCCGAAGCGAAGAAGATGCTCGAAACCGGAATTGAAGCCGCCAAACGCACCGGCAACCGGCACGCACTCTCAGAGATGACGGGCATGCTTGAGAGCCTGATCTGAGGAGGCGAAGCCAACTAGCTCGCTTTGCGCTCCTGCGGCCACGCCGTGATTCGCCGCTTTGTCCCGCCGCTGAATCGGCGCAGAAGGATCCACGCGGCAAGCACACACAAAACCAGAACAAGCAGCGCGACCTCAAGAGCGCGCACAAACATTCGGTCCACCAGCCGGTTTGCCCGCGTGTCGAAATCGGCCAGCGCCCGCTCCCGCGCCGCATCCATGTCACGCATCAGTTTGGCCTCTTCCTGTTGAAGGGCGCCAAGGATGGCCTCGCTTTGGCCGCGCAAATCCGAGGTTGCAGCTAAGCGTTCGCTTCGCAGGCTCGCCGTCATTGCAACTCGCTGCCGGTCCACCGCGTCCAGGACCTGCGCACGCTCCTGCTGCAGGAAATCCTGAACGGCCCGCCGCTGTCCGTCCATATCTGCGATTGTGGCTTTTCTTTCCTGTTCCACGAACTCCGGAGCACGTTCAATGCTGTCGGACGTCTTTGCCAGCGCAGTCGTTAGAACAGCTGCGTTCGACATCGCCGAGCTGAACTGAGGATCACGCGCCACTTCGCTCAGCAAAAGTTCCGCCTGCCAGCGCGCCTGCTTTGGCAAATAGGCATTGTATGAATCCAGACGCGCCGTAAAATCCCCAAGACTTTCGCCCAGCGCTTTCAAAGAGGCCATTGCTCCCAGGTCAGTCTGTGCGGCCCTCCGCATCAGGTCGGCGTCGGCTGATTTCCGTCCAGAGAGGCCCGCCTCAATCGGATGTGCTTTGGCCCATGCATCGATTCTCTGCCCCAGGTCCTCAACGTTCGCCTTCGGAGCAGCCGTCTGCACCAGCTGCTCCATCTCGGTCTCCATTCTGTTCAGCGTGTCAGCAACCACCGGATAAGAATTACCCCATCCCTGTTTCACAGATGGTTGGGCCATATGCGCTTTCATCTGCAGAATGAAAGCCCATGTGTCCAGGATTGCGGCAAGCGGATCCGTTCTCAGCAGCGTTGTCTGCAGAACCGGAATCGCCTCCGCTTTCCACACAAGCGCTTGTCTTCGCGTAACCGGAGACGATGCATTAGCCCGGATGTTATCGGCAGCAGTTTCTATCTCTGCCGAATACATCCCTAAGAGGGATTGGTTCCGCGAACTGAGTTCCGCGGCGGAAGACTCCACATGTTTCGCTGACTTGATCAGCGTCTCTTTCCGCGTTGAGCCGGATTGGCATCCGCAGATGCTGATAAGCAAGAAGAGAGAGACGCAGCACAGCAGTGTTGGTCTTTGGACACTCCTGCTGTAATTCCAGAAGCCCACTCTGGGCCGCGAAGGCAAAGGACCCATCAGCCGCAACCTCATCACCCATGGTAGGAACGAGGAAAGCTCGTCGCAAGGCCGCTACCACTCTCGCCAAGACGCGATTGAGCACACCAGGGAAGGCTCTGTCGCTTCTTGAGTGTGGTTCAACTCAAACTGGCCGCTTCGTCCTCAGCGTGCTTTGCCCTGAAAAGAGCCTCCTTGCCCATCCTCGGTGCTTCCTCCGAACTCTCTCCTCCTGAAGGATCCACCCCGAACCGAGACGGAGCGTATGCGACGTCGGAGTGTGAGGGGCCGGCTCCGCTGCCGACCGGCGTGAGCCACCAGAACAGGGTTCTCCTGTTTACGTGCGGGATTGTGGTGAATGGCTCTTTGCCGGTCTTCCGATTCAAATGATCCCGATTCAAATGATCCCGATGCGCACAGTTTTTCGCCGGGTGAACAGCCCGAAGTTCTATCTGCGTCTACCTGCGGTCATCTGCGGCGAAGGGCTTTCCCTTTCCGATCTCCCGATCCCGCGCTACGACGATTTCTTCGCAGCTTCCGCAATGACCTGCGATGTCGGCTTCATATTGCGCCGGATCGCCCGCTCCACCAGCCCGGGTGCGTTCTGGTAAAGCTTGATCACCAGCCAGTAATACCAGGGTGTCACCACCTGGCGCTTGCGTTTGAGCAATCCATTCAACGTATCGCGCGCCACCACATCCGGACCAACGCCATACTTCACTGAGGCGCCCACACGCTCCGGATTGCTGCCCTTCAGCATGTTCTTGGCAAAGTCCGTCGCAATGTAGCCCGGGCACACCGTGAGCACGTTGATGCCATAGCGCAACAGCTCCAGGCGGGAAGCCATTCCCAGCGCCTGCAAAGCGTGCTTGCTGGCCCCGTAGCCGGACATATAAGGCACGGCAATGTGCCCCGACACTGACGATATGTTCACGATGTCGCCGCTTCCCTGCCGGCGCATGATCGGAATCACCGCCTGCATGCACTCCATCACGCCAAAGTAGTTGGTGTCGAACATCTGCCGCAGCTGGCTGATGTCCATCTTCTCCGCCGAATCGTTCAACCCGAACCCGGCATTGTTCACCAGGATGTCCACGCGGCCGAACTTCTCCATCACTCTCTGGACCATCTGCTGCACCTGGTCGCCCTTGCTTACGTCGCAGGCGACCGCCACAGTCTTTTCTGCTGTTCCGCCGATTCGCTGGACTGTCGCCTGCGTGCGCGTCAGATCGCGCGCACAGAGC